>CAYONK010000004.1:22221-29713 GCA_964405285.1 uncultured Ardenticatenaceae bacterium | reverse complement strand
GAAGGAAGTTTCCATAGTTGTCAAAACCCACAGATTGCGCCAGAAAACTGTTTGCCAGTAGATTTGCTGGTGTCATAACTGTCCCTGCAAATGTTTAACGTACACCAGCTCCGGGTCGCATCGAGAGCTATTATAGCAATACTCGATGAGATGATCGCTCCCCGGTCGAATCGCAACAGCAATTCTCAATTTGAGCCTGGCATTTGACTCTGATTCTGAACAGAAACGGCTTCTACTTTCATGGATTATGTCAAATTTAATAGAAATGCGCTCTGTTTGCGCAACAATAAGGTGTCAAGCAAAATGCCATTTTGCCATCGCGGGCGTGTCAGCAGAAGCCGACTGTGCCCAGATGGAGTAGTCTGGTTAACGGCCGTTGTAAACAAAGCAGCACCCACACAATCCACCGGGCCACTATCAACAATTAGCCATAGCCTCGCGCCATCGTAAACGCCCCCACTGCGACGAGCAAACCGAAAGACAAAAGTTAAGTTTAGCGGTTTAACCTAGCAATGTTTGTAGCGCAACCATCTCGTACCGGAACTCTATACTCAAGAACAATCGAATCATCTGTCTGTTTCTCTCAGCGCTAAGTAGCCTGTAGCGCAATTACCTGTGGAGGAGGGTGCTATGCGTAAGCGACTGGCAAAGCCGTTTTATGGGATATTTTTCTTGCTGTTGGTGAGTCTGTTTTTTGCTCTGACCCGGCAACAGCCCACGGAAGCGCAACCCATTGCCCAAGTAACCATCAACGAATTTATGGCTTCAAACGGTGCGACCATTGCCGATGAGGATGGTGATTATTCTGACTGGATTGAGTTGTTGAATGGAGGAGAAACGGCCGTTTCGCTGGCCGGTTACGGTTTGTCCGATGATCCCGGACAACCTTTTCGCTGGACCTTCCCCGACATTACGCTGGAGCCAGGCGAATATCTGCTCGTCTGGGCGTCAAATAAAAACCGCGCCCAACCGGGCAGTCCCCTGCATACCAACTTCGCTATCTCAGCTGCCGGCGAGCCTTTGTTAATCAGCCACCCCGATGCTGGTCTGATTGACCAGGTAAACGCCGTTAGCCTGGGCAGAGACATCTCCTACGGCCGTCAACCAGATGGCACTGGCCCCTGGCTCTATTTCACCGAAGCGACGCCGGGCAGCAGCAACAACACAACAGGCTACAGTGACATCTTACAACCGCCTGCTTTTTCCCATCCCGGCGGATTCTACACCAGCCCCTTTAGCCTAACCCTATCCACCGCTGACCCCACCGTAGAGATCTTTTACACCCTGGATGGGTCTCTGCCTGACCCAGCCAACTTGGGTGGTCAAACTTACTCCTTTAAAAACCAATACCCGCAAAACCCCGGCGACCCTTTTGGCCCCCTGCTGACCGATTCCTACGCCTCTTTTCTTTATGATCAGCCGCTTAACATTGTAGACCGCAGCGCTGAACCGGATGAATTGACGGGTAAATCTTCCACCTTTGACCGGACGCCATCCTATTTTCCGGCCAACCCGGTCTTCAAAGGGACTGTTGTGCGGGCACAAGCGTTTAAGCCAGGGGCGCTGCCCAGCCCTGTCAGCACCCACACCTTCTTTGTCTCGCCAGACGCCCCCAGTCGCTATAGTCTGCCCGTCATTGCCCTCAGCATCCCAGAGAACGCCTTGTTCGACTATGAGGCGGGCATTTACGTAGCTGGTGTAGATTTTGACAATTGGCGGGCTTTGTATCCGGATGCGCCGAGCGGCGGCGGTAGACCAGCTAACTGGCATCGCCAAACTGAATATCCCGCTCACATTGAACTCATTGAACAGGGCGATTGGCAAGCATCATTCAACCAGGATATTGGTTTTCGGCTTCATGGTGGTTGGAGTCGCTCATTTCCCATTAAATCCTTGCGCCTTTATGCCCGTAGCGAATATGGGGATAACACTTTTGCGTATCCACATTTCCCAGATGCGCCTTATAAAAGTTATAGAAGGGTTATTTTACGTAATAGCGGCCAGGATTATAACGTCACCCTGTTTCGGGATGCAGCAATCCAGAAGACAGTCGCCCACCTCTCTTTCGACACGCAAGCATATCGGCCATTTGTCGTTTTCATCAATGGGGAGTACTGGGGAGTGCATAATCTGAGAGAGCGTTATGATGGTCATTATTTAAACCGAGTTTACGGCATTGACCCGGAAAATGTTGATATTTTGGAGAACAATCGAGTCGTTGAGGAGGGTGATGCTGTTCATTACAACGAGACGCTGGCGTATATTACCAGCAATGGGCTGCAAGCAAACGAGCATTATGAATACATTCAGACACGAATTGATATAGAAAACTATATTGATTATCAGATCGCTCAGATTTATGCCAGCAACTTCGATTGGCCGCAGAGTAATATCAGCTATTGGCGCGCTAGAACAAGCGACTATGAACCAAACGCCGCGTATGGTCACGACGGCCGTTGGCGCTGGCTGATGTTTGATACAGATCGTGGCTTTGGCTGGGCCGGGAACAATACGATCGGCGAGAATAGCCTGGAATGGGCTTCACGGGATGGGCATTGGTCTACGTTTTTGTTTAGGAATTTGCTAGAGAATGACACGTTCAAAGACGCCTTTATCACCCGCTTTGCAGACCTGCTGAATACAACGTTTTTACCTTCGCGAGTCGTTTCTATCATCCAAGAGTTACGGCAACCTCTCGTGCCAGAGATGGAAGAACATATTGCACGATGGAGTAGACCAGCCACTCTAACCCAATGGAATAGCAATGTGACTGTGATGGTTAATTTTGCTAACCAGCGTCCTGTCCACCAGCGACAACATCTACGGGATAAGTTTGCCCTGACTGGAGAATTCGCCCTGACACTGGATGTTTCTAACCCCGAACATGGGTATGTACGGATCAACACTATCGAGATCCTGTCTTCAACCCCCGGCGTCGCTGCCCAACCATACCCCTGGACGGGCCTCTATTTCCAGGGCGTCCCTGTAGAGTTGGAAGCTATCCCCTTGCCCGGCTATCGTTTCGCCGGCTGGCTTGGCCTGCCTGATGGAACGCCAGCCCTGACGACGCAGACGTTTAATGAGGAAACGGCCGTTTCCCTCACCGCCCTCTTCACCCCAGACGACACCATAGAACCGCAACTCATCCACTATTGGCATTTCAACGACCTCCCCACCGGCACGTTGGTTAGCGTACCGGCAGACTCCTCTCTGTTGGGGAATGCCGCCATCACCTATCCGGGCAGCGGCGCGGGATACATGGACCGGGTGAACGAAGGAACAACGCTTAACGCTCAACCAGACACCCCCGCCGGTTACGCCTTGCGCGTCCGCAACCCGGCCGACTCCCGCGAGTTGTTGCTCACCCTACCCACAACCGGTCACGAGCAAATCAATCTCAGCTACGCCACCAACCGCACCAGCAACGGCGCGCAAGAGCAAACGCTCTATTATCGCTCCAATCCTTCAAGTGACTGGTTAGAAGTTATCCCAGCCATTGAGATCGCAGAGACCTTCCAATTAGTCACGTTCGACTTTTCTGCTATCTCCGCAGCAAATAACAACCCGGAATTTGCTGTGCGTATCTTGTTCGGCGGCGCAAACGCTTCGGGCGGTTCGGGCAACAATCGCTTTGACAATGTCCTCTTGGAAGGCCTGCCTGTCAGCGGCGTCAATTTACCGCCTGGCATCGTTGAACCCATCGAGTTACAGACGCTCATCGAAAATGGAGATCCGCTTGTACTTGATCTCAACGCAGTTTTTTCGGATGCAGATGGGGATACGCTCACCTATGGGGCGACTGGCAGCGCAACGGCCGTTTTGCAGACCACCGTCAATGATCATCTGCTAACCCTCACCGGCTTACAACGTGGTGACGCCTGGGTCACTATCTCTGCCTCTGATGGGTACAACGATCCGGTCACGACCACGTTCCGCAGCCTGGTCTATCCAGAACCCTATCCGCTGGTGGGTGAACCATTCAGCTTCACGGCCTGGGAAGCAACCCAACCAGAGCGAACCTACCCTGCCCACATGCTCTTCTTGCAAAGCGAGGTCAGCGACCCAACGTTGTCAACAGCGCTGCTCTATCCTTACTACATTCCCCACGACGATTATCACGCCGATGACAGCGGTATCATCGGCTTCCCTTACAACACCACTGGCCGCACCCGGCTGAATGGATTAGACGAGGCGGGCATTTCTTTCATCAATACCGGGCGCGGCCGTGATCTGGGCGGGGCGCTGCTGGCCATCAACACAGAAGGCGCGCCCGACAATCTCTATGTCCGTTGGCTGGCCGGGACGTTGGTGCAAAACACGCGGGTCTACGCCATTCGCCTACAATACCGCGTCGGCCCAGAGGCTCCCTTCTACGATGTCCTGGTTGATGGTCTACCGGTCGAGTATCTGCGCGGAGCGACTGGCGACATACAAAGTTTTGTAGACATCCCCCTACCCCCCGATGCGCACAATCAGCCTTATGTGCAGCTCCTCTGGCGCTATTATTACGTCTCTGGGAGCAGTGGCGCTCGCGCCCAACTGCGCCTGGATGATATAAGCGTCTATGGTAGTCCGCGAACGGCCGTTCTCCACGGCCCCTTTGCCCCTGACACTTTCTATCCTTTCGCTGGCACACTCAATTGTGGTGGCCTGGTCTTCACCGATGTCGGGACAATCAGCACCATCACCATCACGCTTGAACACGACTATCCCACCGCCAATTACAATGGCCTGCCGCGCCGTTACACCATCACCGCCGATGGCGCCGACTTCCTGGCTCAACTCACCCTCTGCTATTCGGCAGTTGATTTAGCGGCCGCCGCTATCAGTCCGGACTCTATACCAGACCTGCGCGCATTCCGTTGGGATGGAAGCGAGTGGCAAATGTTCTCCGGCAGCGTTAACAGCCAGGCAGGCACAGTGACGGCAGAGAATGTCACCCAATTCAGCATGTGGGCCATTGGCACAGAGGATAATCGGCCAACGGCCGTTCGCCTCCACCGGGTTCACCCATCCGGTAGCGATTCAGCGTCTACCCTTTTGATCCTGATTATCATCCCATTGGCGGCGATCAGCCTCCGCCTCTGGCGACAACACAAAGATGCTACTCGGAACAGTGTCTAAAGCTCGGAGACAAGGGATAAACAGTTACCAGCGCGGAGGTTTTCTCCGGTATAACCTCCGCGCTTTTCCCATACAAAAATAGCCGCCACCATCACGTCAGATCAGACGCAGTCATCAGTGCCACCGTAATGATAAAGAGCGTGGGACCGGAGATGGTCCATTTTGCGATCCCAGTATGGCCCGATTCAGCCGGTGCGAGAAACGTTTTCATGAAGGAAGTTCCATGTCCTCCGCACTCTCCGCGGTGAAAATCTGAGATTTGTCAGCCAGCGGCCACCAGCCAACAAACGCCATTTCAGGGAAAGAGCATTGTAAGCGTCATCCACTATTGCCGTAGAACAGTCGGCAGCAACGTCCGCCAGATTTCCAACAGTGGCCACGGCTCGGCGGCCTGGCCGATGACCTCGATCTCGTTTAGAGCGGCTACCTGGCTCCAGTGCCAACGGCCGTTAACGCTATCCACCGTCAAGCGCAGCCGATCAATCTCTACCGGGACGCCCAAATCCACCAGGGTTCCCCCATCCGCCAGCGGCTTGATACGGCCGACCGGGATTGTTTGGACCAACGCGCCGTCCCGGTAAAGATGCAGCGTGGCCGATTCCACGTAATACTCACCGTATTGCTGGGGCGAGCCGAAGCCGCCCCAATCCCCGCCCCCGCAGTAATTCCCGCTGGCGCAATGGCTGCTGCTCGGTGGCGGCCCCACCAGCCTGATTTCCCGCACGCGCTGGTTGGCGGGCCAGTTCAACTCAACCCATTCCCCGCTTGATTTACCCAATTCCGACAGCCAGCCGGTCGTGGCGTCCTGATAGCCTGTCAGGTACGGTTCGTTGAACGAAGGCGCCCGGTCTGGCCCGCCCGCCGGGACCGGAACCCAGCCTCGCCTATCGTTGACTCGGCCGGGCAGGAAATTGTTGTAGTCGGTGGGATGATGAGAGCTGGCGCTGACGCTGGCGTAGGGGGCGACGTTTTGCCAGCCCTGCTGCGCCAGGGGCAGCACGTCATCCAGCGATCCGCTGACGTGCCCCATGTGGCAACCGGTGCAAGTGACCATCTCCCCTGGCCGAGACCAGGAGCTACCCTGGGCGATGCTGGTGTAACCACGATTCCAATTGCGCAGTAAACGGCCGTTAGCGTCACGCAGCACAATGAAGCCCATCACGTCGGCCGGGACTGTCATGGTAAAAGCGCCGGTCGGAGAAACCGGGACGGTGTCCCACAAAACGGCTCGCACCTGCGTATCCTGGCGGAAGGTAGCGCAGGGTTGCGGGTAAGCCGGTGGGTAACAAAAAGCGCCGGTGAACTGGTTGGCGTCAATCCACAATTCAGCCAGGGCCGCGCTGCCGGGTGGCGGCGAATTGTTAGCGAAAGGGGTGAAGAGAGAAGGATTGGCGTAGACGTTGGGATTGTGGATGACCGACGTTTCGATGTCCGCCAGACCGCGCAGACTGAAAGGGTATTCCGGCAGTGTATTGGGCACGTTCCATTGCGCCGGGTCGTCGGCGGCCGTCATGGCAAAGCTGTCCGTTTGCGCCGCCCAACCGGACCGGGCGACAATCGGTTTAGCGTCCATCATGTCGGCCGTGCCCAGTCCCAGGCTCCCCAGGTCTATGGCCAGCGGCGTCTTGCCGCTGCCGTCCGCATTCATGACGGTGAGCCGGTAGCGCAGATTGGAGCCTTGCAGGAGAAAGGGTTGCCCGTTGTCGGTGTACGTGCCGGACGTGGGCAGGCTGTTGTCTTCGCTGGATTGCGAGTAGAGGATGCGGCCGTCTGGCAACCCCCAGGGATGGATGGCGTAAGGGCCGGAATCGTCCCCCTGACCCCACGCTTTGGCGTATGTCAGCCCGGCGATGGCGTCGGTGGTGTTGGCGTACATGCGCTCAATACCGGGATAGGCCAGGCGAATACCGGTTTTCAGGGTCGTGTGGACCATCGTGCTATCTTGCTGAGAGGTGAAGGCGATAAGGTAATCGTCAATCTGCCCATTCTGGAGAATGACGGCCGGTTGGGCAGCGTGGTAGGTGTCGAAATGGCCGGAATCGTCGGTGATGCTCCAGACGTAGGCGGGCGTCCAGGCCAGACGGCGGAAATCTGTGCCATCGGGATTGACGGTCATGAGATGCCAGGTGTTGGGAGCATCGCGCAGGGTGAAACCGCCGGGCAGAATGGCAAGAGCGGGGTTAAACTGAGCGTCAGGGTTGGGCAAAATGATCGTGCCGTCGGGCAAAGTTACCGCGTTGTCCCCATCATCTATCCGGTTGAAGATGCCCTTTTCGCTCGGTTGGTTGAACTGATTCCACCAGCGCGTCAGCAGGATGCGACCGTCCGGCAGCGGAGTCGGGTGCAATACCCCGCCCCGGTCGGTGGT
>CAYONK010000004.1:0-22211 GCA_964405285.1 uncultured Ardenticatenaceae bacterium | reverse complement strand
CGCCGTCCATCACGTACAGATTAAAGGAGGTGCGCTCGTCGTAGTGCGTCCTGCTGGGGTAGCGCGAGGAGACGAAAGCGATCCGGCCGTCGGCCAGATAGGTCGGGAATAGGTCGTGGTAACGGCCGTAGATTTGCTGGTTGCCGAATTGCGCCGCATTGGGAATGGCGAAATTTCGGTCAGAGGTCGTCAACTGACGGAGCGTACTTCCGCTAAAATCGTTGACGTCTATTTCATAGAGACGCCAGCCAAAATCATCATGATCTGGTCTGAGGGTTTTGGCTCCGGCAAAGATGATCTTCGTGGCGTCGAAGTTTACGTCGGGCGATTGCACGTCTACCAGCCCCGGCAGGTTGTAGAGGGTCAGAGCGCCGTTCGCCTGACGCTGCACGAGTTTGCTGCCCGGCGCGTATTTGGGGATGCCGGTGCCAAACTGCCCGGCCGGCCCCAGTTCGTTGACGAAGATGGTGTCTCTGGTAGCCAGGTGGCTGCGTGCCACAAAGATGATCGGCACGTCCAGGCTGCTGGACGGTTCGGCGCGAGCGATGGCGATCCAGGCGGCAACGCCCAGGGCGAAGATGATGAGCGCCAGACCCGGTCGTAGGCAACGCCGGTAGAGAGTGTGGAAAGGAAGGCAAAACGGCCGTGAATTCAGGCTCATAAGCTGCTCCTTGCGTTTTGCGGCTGTCGGGTTGTTTGGGATTGTGGGGAGACCGCAGTTTGTTTCTTGTCTGTCGGCAGGAATGGTAGCAGAAACAAACTCGCGGTAAAACGTGACTTGCGTACTATCCAGCAACGCTCAATTGAACCAGAGATGAGTCATGCTGAGAGCCTGTGCTGAGCGACGCCGAAGCATCCTCCGAAGCATCCCGTTCCTCTGGATAATCCGAGACCGTAGGGATGCTTCGCTTCGCTCAGCATGACAATTCAGTGTTAATTTGTAAAGAAGGTTTCTCGCTTGAGAAACCATGCCTTAATTACCAATCTCCTGTGGTTGTTTAATCCGCGTTCCTAAATGGGATCATCCTTCGGCTCGTAAAAGAACACTTCTTCCAATGGCGAGTCGAAAACCAGGGCAATGCGAAAGGCCAGTTCTAGCGACGGCGAATATTTGGCGTTTTCAATCGCGATGATTGTTTGTCGCGTCACGCCCACTTTTTCAGCCAGCTCCTGCTGTGTCATCTCATTGTGATAAAACCGCAGCTTGCGGATATTGTTGCGAATGCGACTCTTCCCCATCTCAGAAACCCCTCCTGTACAACGCCAGGCGGAAAATGTCGCCCAGCACTTGGGCCACCAGCCCAGACAAAATGAGTAGGCTGAACATCTCCAGCGGCGACCGTCCCAGGGCAAAGGTGAGCATAGCCAGGAATACGCCGACGGAAGAGACAACATAGGTCACTTTTGTCCCTTTCAGGTCAATCAGCTTGTCGCGCTCATCTTCGAAGTCGTCGATCTTGGGGTTCTCGTTGCCGGTCCTGATCACTTCAAAGAGCGCTGAACCCGCATGTGCCAGGATGGTGAGAACGATGGTGACAATAATGGACAACACAATGATGGCTGCCCACAAGCCAAAGAGGTCGTTTGTCAGGCCGTCGCTGCGAAGCATTTGCCAGGTCCGAAGCAGATAGAACCCCAGGATAAAAGTGAAGCTAAATAAAGAAACGGTTACGTTTTTTTCTTGAAAAGACATCTGCTCTCCTTTGTCCGGGTCGCTTTACCCGAAGTAATGTATCGCTGACTAATAGTAATAAATATATTACTTAATGTCAAGTATATTTTACATCAATTGGCAAAAAAAAAGCGCCCATACAGACCTGACGGGTTTCCGCCAGACGGCGGGCTTATCAAACGCCTGGTTAAAAAGCTATCAGATCTGATCTGCTGATCTGTGATTTACTGTGCGTGGGCGTCAGTCGCATCCTCTAAATGGGTTATCAGGGCTTGCAAGCCAAGTAAGTAACTTCGCCAACCAAATCCGCTGATTTGCCCCAAACAAACGGGGGCGATGAGAGAGACGTGGCGAAAGGGTTCGCGGGCGTGGACGTTGGAGAGATGCACTTCGACGGCGGGGAGGCCAACGGCCGTTATCGCATCTCTGATGGCGTAACTGGTGTGGGTGAACGCGCCAGGATTGATGAGGATGGCGTCGGCCCAATTGCGGGCGACGTGGATGGCGTCAATCAGGTCGCCTTCGTGGTTGGACTGCTGGAAACGCAGTTCCAACGGCCGTCCGGCGGCCCACCGGCTGAGGGCGGCGTTGATCTCTTCCAGCGTTTTACGGCCGTACACGCCCGGCTCGCGGCTGCCCAACAAATTAAGATTCGGTCCGTGCAGGACGAGGATTCCTTTCATGTAATCGCTACTCCCTTTCGGCTATTTCTTGCAGCGTCTCCATAACGGCCGTTTCCCCCACCCCGCCCTGGACAAACGCATCGCCTACGTCGCGCAGCAGGACAAAGCGGAGCGAGCCGCCCGCTTTCTTTTTGTCGTGGCCCATCGCCCTGTAGAGCGCGGTTGAATCGAGCGCGACTGGGATGCGCCGGGGCAGACCAGCGTTGGCCAAAGCAGCCTCAATCCGCATTTGCAGCGCGGGGTCACAATGGCCCAGGCGCGCCGAAAGGTTAGCGGCGGCTACCAGCCCCATCGCTACCGCCTCGCCGTGCCGGATGGCGTACCCGCTGACCTGTTCAATGGCGTGGCCGAAGGTGTGCCCCAAATTCAACAAGGCCCGCCGCCCTTGCTCGTAGGGGTCTTCTTGCACGACGTCGCGCTTGACCTGGATGGCCTCGAGGATGAGGGATTGGAGATGGGAGATGGGAGATGGGAGGTTTTCGGTCAATCGCCAATCTCCCATCTCCAATCTCCGGAATAAGCCCGGCCTGGAAATCAGCCCATGCTTCGTCACTTCGGCCATGCCTGCGCAGAGTTCGGCGAGGGGAAGAGTGGACAGGGCAGTGGTGTCTGCGAGAACGGCCGTTGGCTGCTTAAACGCGCCCACCAGGTTTTTCCCCTGGGGCAGGTCTACCCCAACCTTGCCGCCCACGCTGGCGTCCACCATTGCCAGCAGCGTGGTCGGGCACTGCACAAAATCTACGCCGCGCAGGTAAGTGGCGGCGGCAAAACCGGCCATGTCGCCTATCACCCCGCCACCCAGGGCGACAATTGTCCCTTTGCGGTCCAGGCCGGCCGCTAACAATTCGTCGTAGATGCGCCGGACAGTGGTCAGGGTTTTGTGTTGTTCACCGGCGGGTAGGGTGATAACGGCCGTTGCCCCCGCGCATCGCCCCGCATACAACGGCCCCACGTTGCTATCCGTCACAACCACGTAAGGAGCATGTATCCCGGCCAACTCAGCCAGCCTCTCCAGCAATCCCTCTCCGACCACCACCGCATATTCGCCGCCCGGATGCGAGACCGGCAAGCGTGCCGGGTGATTAGCGACCAGTGTCAAAATTTCTTCCGTCACCTGGTCCACGCTTTTACCGCTGGTAGAGATTTGGGGGAAACGGCTATAGGCGGCGCTGCGAGCGGCCAGGAGACGGCGGATTTGAGCAGCGGGATCGTCCACGTTCAGCAACGGCCGTTGCGCATCCCCATCCAGCCGGGCGATAATCTCTTCCGGCTCGGCCGTCAGGCAGAAGACGCGGCCGTTTTGTTCTAGCGCTGTCGCGTTGGCCTCGTCCAGCATCAGGCGGCCGCCGGTGGCGATGACCAACCCTGTCTGCCCGTTCAGATCCTGGGCGATGGCCGCCTCCATCTGGCGGAAAGCAGCCTCACCCGATTCGCGGAAGATGACGGCAATGGAACGGCCGTTGCGCGCCACAATCAGCTCGTCGGTATCCACAAAGTAATACCCCAGTCGCGCCGCCAGTCGCCGCCCCACCGTAGATTTGCCTGTGCCCATGAAACCGGTTAATACAATGTTCTGTCTGTCCATAGGCAGATTATAACGAACTTGATCGGATCAGGCGTATAACGAGGCCGGAGCGGAAAACCGGATGGAACAAATCATACCGCTGCGCCGTTATAAGGGGTGAAGCGCCTGGTAAAGGGCGCAAACTCAGTGAAGGAGTGGATAACATGAACAGTAAAGCAGTAAGAATCATAATCATCAGCGTGTTGGTTTTGGCGGTAACGGCCGTTTTAGCCGCCTGCACCCCCACAACCAGCAGCCAGGCTCCCGCGGCCGTTGGCGGCATCACCGTCGTCGGCCAGGGCGAGGCGTATGGCGCCCCGGATAAAGCAACCGTTCAGGTAGGCATTGAAGTGTTCGCGCCCGCCGTCAGCGAAGCGACCAGCCAGAACGAGGCGACCATCGCCCGCATCATGTCTGCGCTCAACGAAATGGGCATCCCGTCTGAGGACATTCAGACCACCAACTACAGCCTTTGGGCCGAGCAAATCTACGGCGACCGGGGGCCGGAAGGGATCGCGGGTTATCGCGTGAACAACCAGGTCAACGTCACAATGCGCGACATTGACCAGGTGAGCGCCGTCCTGGCAGCCGTGACCAACGCCGGAGCAAACACCATCTATGGCATTCAGTTCAGCGTCGCCGATCCGGCCGGATTGGAAGCAGAAGCCCGCGCCGCCGCGATGAGCGATGCTCGCGCCCGCGCCGAATCGCTGGCCGGACTCGCCAACGTTCAGTTGGGTGACGTGACGGTGATCAGCGAAGTAATCGGCCAACCGGTGATGCCGTTTGGCCTGGGCGGAAGCATGGTTGCCGCTGAAATGGCTGCCGCGCCGAGCATCTCTCCCGGCCAACTGAGCTATAGTGTGCAGGTGCAGGTCACATTTGGCATTCGTTAGGGAAACGGCCGTTTTCCTCCCCCGCCCTTCTTGATACAGGTCACAAGTTACGGGTTGCAGGTTCCATTTTTTTTGGGTAATCTGTAACCTGTAACTTTGTCACTGTCCTTCATAACTGGCGTGGCAGGTCTTTTTGATCTGTCACGTCCTACCAACTCCAAAAGGGTGATCATGAGCAAATTGACCTACGACGCAGTGTACGCAAAATGGCAGGCCGATCCCTTAGCCTTTTGGGCTGAGGCGGCGGAGCAGGTCCAATGGGACCGGCGGTGGGAGCAGGTGCTAGACGATTCCCGCGCCCCGTTGTACCGCTGGTTCCCTGGGGCCGAGGTGAATAGCTGTTATAACGCGCTGGACTGGCATGTGGAAAACGGCCGTTCTGCCCAGCCCGCCCTCATCTACGACAGTCCCCTCACCGAAACCACCCAAACCTTCACCTATCAAGAACTCCGCGACGCCACCGCCCGCCTGGCCGGTACCCTGCGTAACCTCGGCGTCAACAAAGGCGACCGGGTAATCATCTACATGCCTATGGTCCCCGAAGCAGTCATGGCCATGCTCGCCTGCGCCCGCATCGGGGCCGTCCACTCCGTCGTCTTCGGCGGATTCGCCGCCAACGAGCTGGCCACCCGGATCAACGACGCCAAACCAAAAGTCATCCTCTCCGCCTCCTGTGGCCTGGAACCGACGCGCATTGTCGCCTACAAACCGCTGCTGGACAAAGCCATCGAAATCGCCCGGCACAAACCAGACCATTGCCTGATCTTGCAACGACCGCAGCTACAGGCTGAGATGCTCCCTGGCCGCGACCTCGATTGGCAAGAACAATACGCCCTGGCGGAACCAGCCGGCTGCGTCCCCGTCGCCGCCACCGACCCGCTCTACATCCTCTACACCTCCGGGACCACCGGCGTTCCCAAAGGCGTCGTCCGCGACAACGGCGGCCACCTGGTCGCCCTCAAATGGTCCATGAGCCATGTCTACAATGTCCAACCTGGCGACGTCTACTGGGCCGCCTCTGACGTCGGTTGGGTCGTCGGCCATTCCTACATCGTCTACGGGCCATTGTTCCAGGGCTGCACCACCATTTTGTACGAGGGCAAACCCGTCGGCACCCCCGACCCCGGCGCATTTTGGCGGGTGATCAACCAGCATGGCGTCAACGTTCTCTTCACCGCACCCACCGCCTTCCGCGCAATCAAACGCGAAGACCCCGAAGGCGTCTACAAAGCAAAATACGATCTTAGCAGCCTCCACGCCCTCTTCCTGGCCGGGGAACGCTGCGATCCTGATACGCTGCATTGGGCCGAAAAACTGCTAAACGTGCCGGTCGTAGACCATTGGTGGCAAACAGAGACGGGCTGGCCCATTGTGGCCAACCCTCTGGGCATTGAGCGGCTGCCGGTTAAACCGGGGTCGGCCAGCAAACCGATGCCCGGCTACGATGTGCGCGTCCTAAACGATTACGAAGAGGAAGCCGCGCCAGAGGAGATCGGCGACATTGTGGTGAAACTGCCCCTGCCACCGGGAACACTGCCCACCCTCTGGCAAAATGATTTTGGCTTCCATCAGGCGTATCTGAGCGGCTACAAGGGCTATTACCTCACGGCCGACGCCGGCTATAAAGACGCCGACGGCTACCTGTTCATCATGAGCCGCACCGATGACATCATCAACGTCGCCGGACATCGCCTCTCCACCGGTGGCATTGAGGGGGTGATCGCCGCCCATCCCGACGTGGCCGAATGCGCCGTCATCGGCGTCCACGATGCGTTAAAGGGCGCGATCCCTCTGGGACTGATCGTGCTGAAAGCAGGCGTACAAAAGGAACACGCCCAGGTCGTGCGCGAAGTGGTGCAGTTGGTCCGCGACGAGATCGGCCCGGTGGCCTCGTTTAAAACGGCGACGGTGGTGGAACGGCTGCCAAAGACGCGCTCTGGCAAGGTGTTGCGCGGCACGATGAAGCAGATCGCCGACCGGCAGGAATGGCGGATGCCGGCAACAATTGATGATCCGGCGATTTTAGACGAGATTGCCGATTCGCTGGCAGAAATCGGGTATGGGCCGAAGGGAACCCAATCTCAGTAGGTTAAAAACTGATCCGCAGATTAACGCAGATTTCGCAGATCGAACCAGAAAAATCTGCGGAATCTGCGGATCAATAGATGATTTTTCGATCTGCTGAATCTTGAGTTCCCTGAAAAACGCAGAGACGCGGAGAGATTTTTCTCCGGTAACTCCGCGTCTCTGCGTTACCTTTTTTTGGTAAACTTAAATTTGAAAACCGCGCGTGGCAGTGATGATTTTTAAATGGAACTCGGTGACATACCCTTGCAGCCTGTCGCGCAGGCCTTTCCACACGTCGCTGCGCAAGGCAATGTGCATGCTTTCAATGGATGGGGCGATGCCGCTGGCTAACTTTTGTTCGCAATCGCCATAGGTCGTGTACCAGACCTGAACTTCGGAAATCCCCAATCTGTTCAATCCTGGGATAAACTCGTGGACCAAAAACTCGAAGTATTCCGATTCGCTTTCTGGCCGGATATTCCAGCGCATCAACATTTTTGTGGTCATACTCGTGGCTCAAGCAGTATCAATTCACTCACAGCCTCGGCGTGAGCAAGACGATTTCTGTCTCTTCCGGCAAATTGGTGGACGAAATCTTCAGCGTGCTTTCCTCTTTCGGCTCCGTCACCCCCATCTCTTTCAAGAAGCGTTCTACGCCATCTAGCGGGACGTTGAGTCCGGGCAGTTGGTAGTGCATTGGCACGACGATGTTCGGCTCCAGCATCGAAACCAACTCCGAAGCCTGGGCAGCGTTCAGGCTATTACCGCCACCAACGGGCAAGAGCAGCACACAAACCTGCTCTAACGCCTCGATTTGGGTCTGTGTCGGCACTTTTTGCATGTCGCCGAGGTGGGCGACCGTGAGGCCATCATAATCGAATAAATAGAGGACGTTGTGCGTTGAGCGGGCTTCGGCCGGGGTGGCGATGCCGGTAATGAATACGTTGCCAATCTCATATTCGCCCGGTCCGCGCAGGATGTGCTGGTAGCCGGAGATGGCTTCCGGGTTGTTATGCCCCTTTGCATCGTGACTGATCGTGATGACGTCTCCCTTGAGTTTAAGCGGGGGCAAGCCGAGGCTGTGGTCATACGGGTCAGTAACGACGGTGATATGCTTTCTCTCGCTAAGGCGGAAGCAGCTAAGCCCATACCAGGTGATTTCCATAGACAAACACTCTCTTTTGCAGGTAATATGGACCTGATTATACCTGATTCTCGCATAAGAGGTACTATCAAGAACTTGTATGAATCTGAATCAATTCCGCCTGTTGACGCTTCGTGGAGGGCGGGTAACAGGAGACCTGGCTGATTTCACTTGTTGGCTGCCGTCGGTAGCAGAAGGATACGCTGACGCGCAGCTTGATGATTATGGTGCAACGGCCGTTCATACCCATCACGGCCGTTTTCGCTGGCAACCTGGGGTCCGGCTAAGGCTTCAGGCCCGTTTCTCCCACGAGCAGGACGGGCTGCTGGGCACGGCCGGGTTCGGCTTTTGGAACGCGCCCTTCGGCGACCCGACGCAGCGCCGACCGGCGCTGCCTCAGGCAACCTGGTTCTTCTTCGCTTCGCCGCCGTCCGATTTGCCGCTGGCAGACAACGCGCCGGGCCGGGGCTGGTTTGTGGCGACGTTAGACGCAGGGCGGAAAACGGCCGTTCCCCTCGCTCCCCTGGCCCCCATCATCCTGCTGCTCAACCGCTTGCCAACCCTGGAAAAACGACTCTGGCCGCTGGTACGACGCCGCCTGGCTGTCAGCTTCGCCTCCATCCCGGCCGCGATGACGGCTTGGCACGAGTACGACTTACAGTGGCGTCCAGACGGCTGCACCTTCCGGGTAGACGGCCAGACCCTCCTGGAAACCGCCCACAGCCCACGAGGGCCACTCGGCTTCGTCTGTTGGCTGGACAACCAATACATGATAGCGACGAATAACGGCCGTTTTCGCGCCGGCGCCCTCCCTACCGCAACGGAGCAATGGATGCAGGTGCGCCAATTGACCATAACGGCGGCATAAAATTTTTGACTTGGCAAAACGGCCGTGTTATACTTCCAAGCCTTGTGGCCACCTTTGCGGTGGACAGCTCTCCGAGGGAAGGAGGGATGGCCGAGTGGACGATGGCGACGGTCTTGAAAACCGTAGTGGGTGCAAACTCACCGGGGGTTCGAATCCCTCTCCCTCCGCTAGAAGGTTTGCCGCAGTAAATTAACAGCATCATCGTCATGACCTCTCCGAGGTTTACCTGATTGGGGAGATGCCAGAGTGGTCGATTGGGGCCGCCTGCTAAGCGGTTAACGGTCATAAAAAGCCGTTCCAGGGTTCGAATCCCTGTCTCCCCGCCTTTTTTGCCGGGAAACATGGCGCAATAAGTTGTTGATGAAACGACCGAATTGTGCTATCTTTCCCAGAGGTCTAACATGCGCCCTTAGCTCAGTGGATTAGAGCGACTGGCTACGAACCAGTAGGTCGGGAGTTCGAGTCTCTCAGGGCGTACAAACAAGCGACACCATCGGGGGTCGCTTTTTTTTTGGATGGTTGCCTATGAGAACACCGGCCGGCAAAGAGTGTCCGTTTTACTACCAAGATTTCCACCGGGGCGCTTCCACTCAGGAATGCCGCCTCATTGACGCCAACCCCAATTCAGAAGCGTGGAAACCCAGCGATTGCACAACTTGTCCTGTGCCCGGCATTCTTTTAGCCAACAGCAGCCCTCATCTGATCTTGGAAGCAACCATTAGAAAAGGTTTTTTAGGGCTAAACCGGCGTCTAAATGTGCAAGCCTCTTGCAGCCGCCATCTCATCAACGTATCTGAACCGCATATCGGCTGCCCCAAATGCGCCCGCGAAAAACCGGGCCTGCGCGAACTGTTTGGCGAGTAACCAGACCGGATAGTACGGACTATGGATTACAGACCACGGATTACGGATTACGGACCACCGGCAAAAAGGACTTTCTTGTTATGTTACAGGCTGTTTTGTTTGATCTGGACGATACGCTGTTGGGGAATAATATGGATACCTTTATCCCCAACTATTTTGCGCTGCTCAGTCGCTATGCCGAGCCGAAGATGGCGCGTGACGAGTTTTTGCGGGAGTTGATGATTTGTACGCGAGCGATGGTGGCAAGCCAGGAAACGGCCGTTTCCAACCGCGACGTCTTTTGGCAAGCGTTTCAACAGCGAACCGGGCTAGACCCAGACGAGATGGAGCAGTTCTTTGACGTTTTCTACCGCGACCACTTTCCCGACCTGGCCGCTGTCACCACCCCGCAGCCTGGCGCCCGCGAAATCGTCCAGACTTGTTTCAACCAGGGCTGGCAGGTCGTCATCGCCACCAACCCAATGTTTCCCCGGCGCGCCGTCGAGCATCGCCTGGCCTGGGCTGGCCTGCCGGTGACAGACTACCCCTACTCGTTGGTGACGACCTATGAAAACATGCACGCCACCAAACCACACGCCGCCTATTATGAAGAGATTCTGGCAAAGATCGGTGTGCCTGCCAGCGCCGCCTTGATGGTCGGCGACGACTGGGAGAACGACATCGAACCGGCCGGCCGCCTCGGCTGCTACACCTTTTGGATAGCTGACGCCGACCAGCCGCCGCCAGACGCTTCTTTATCAACCGGATCAGGCTCAATCGCTCAACTACACGAACTTTTGGCCGCTGGGTGGCCGATGAACAGCGCGGCCTGAGCAGTATTTCTATGTTGCAGGAACCGCCGCCCGTCGCCGACTTGCTGACCCAGTTACGCGCCTTTGCCGTCGGCGTCGCCGCGGCCATGGACAGGCCAGACCTCGATTGGCAATGGCAACCGGGCGCGGCTGAGTGGTCCCTGACCGAGCTATTTTGCCACCTGCGCGACGTAGAGCGCGAGGTCCATCAGGTGCGTTTCCGCAGCCTGCTGGCCAACGATAATGTGTTCATCCCCGGAGCCGTCGCCGACGACTGGGTGATAGAACGTGGGTATGCCGGGCAAAACGGCCGTTTTGCCCTAGAAGAGTTCCTTTCCGCTCGGCAGGAAACGGCCGTTTTACTGGACAGCATGCCCGCCGATTATTGGCAACGACAGGGCCGACATGCCTTCTTCGGCCCCACCAGCGCCCACGAACTGCTCAACCTGGCCGTCAGGCATGATCAGGCGCATTGGGAACAACTGCAAAAATTATTGAACCGGCAACCAGCCTGAGTTATGGAAAGGGACCAGCCAACGTGCTACAATCTGGCCCTAGTGGAGGTGACTTCTGGATAGTTTAGAATTTGCACACATTTTGGTGGATGCCATCCTGGATAAAAAGGGGAACGACATCATCTTGCTCGACTTGCGCGAGCAGGCTGTCTTCGCCGACTATTTCTTGCTTTGCAACGGGGAAAACGACCGGCAACTCCGCGCCCTGGCTGAAAGCGTTCGTCTGGAAGCCAAACAGAAAGCGAGCATCCTGGCGCATGGCGTCGAGGGCGTCCCGGAAGCGGGCTGGCTGTTGATGGACTTCGGCGATCTGGTCGTCCACATTTTTTCTCCGGACAAGCGAGATTATTACAAGCTCGAAGAGTTATGGACTGACGCGCACGTTGTGTTACGGATGCAGTGATCGCGGCAGAATAAAATAGTTACAAAAAAAGAGCGCCCTTTGGGGCGCTCTTTTTGTTACTCGCGGATCCAGTTGTCGCTGTTTCGCTGCCAGTCCACCAACTCTTCGACGGTGAAGAAGAGGTTCACCTCTTTTACGGCATTCTCCGGGCTGTCTGAACCGTGTACCAGATTCCGGCCGATCTCCATCCCAAAGTCGCCGCGAATGGTGCCTGGGGCGGCAGCTACCGGGTTAGTGGCCCCCATCGTGCTGCGCGCTGCGGCGATGGCGTCGTTGCCTTCCCAGACCATCGCTACCACCGGGCCAGAGGTGATGTACTCGACCAGGCTGTTGTAAAACGGCCGTTCCTTATGCACCCCATAATGCGCTTCCGCCAATTGTCGGGACATTTGGATAAATTTCATCCCGACCATTTTCAAGCCGCGCCGCTCAAAGCGGCCCACAATTTCCCCGATCAGGCCGCGCTGCACGCCGTCCGGTTTTACCAAAATCAAAGTCCGTTCTAACACTGTCATTTGCTCCTAATTACGTTTTGTAGATTGCGCCGGAGGCAGAACGGCCGTTAGTTCGTCCCGTCCAGCCTCCGGATCGTCATCGCTATAATTGATCAAGCGCCTGGCGGTAGGTCTCCAGCGCTTTTTGCAGTTGACCATTCCGCATATAGGCGTCACCTAACGTTCGCCGCAGCAAGGGTTGGTCCCGGTGTTGTCCGGTCGCCACTTCCAGATCGGCGATAATGGTGTTTAGCCCTTCACCTGTTTCCACGAGAGCGGCATAATCGGCCAGAGCGGCCTCAAACTGACCGGTGGCCAGCGCCTGCTGCGCCACGCCAAGCCTCACCTCATCCAATTCTACCGCTGACTGGCCAAAATCGAGGTCAGGGATTAGCAGATCTTCGTCTATATCCACCGGCTCAATCAGCTCGGCGGCGAATGGCCGGGTGTCAATCTCCGGCAACGGTCCGCTATCACCGCTGAAGTCGGCTGGGCTTCGTGTCGTCACTTCTTCTTCGGCCGCCAGCCAACTATCCAGGTCTGGCTCCGGCAGCGCGCCAAGCCAATCGGTGTGGCCGAGAATACGATCATCGCTATCCTCATCCTCCAGGCTTAGCCAATCAGGCAAGGTGTCTCCACTCTCCGCCAACTCCTGACTCAGTTCGTCCGTGGAAATCGTGACCAGATCATCAGCTATTTCGATCTCGGCTTCTGCTTCGGCTCCAAATAGCAGCGCTGCCTCTTGTTCTTCTTCCAGGTCTATATCTTCCAGGTCTATGGCGGCAAAAAGCTCGCTCTCGGTTGCTTCGGGCGCGTCCTCGGCCTCTTCGGGGTCGCTGGGGGCGGGTTCGAGTTCCGCTTCTTCCTCGCCAGCCAATTGCGCTGCCGCGATCCAGGCGGGGGTGATAATCTCCTGGTCGGCATCGCTGACAGTGGGCAATTCATCCAGGCTGGCCCCTTGCCGGGCGGCCAGTTGTTCCAGCCAGGCCATCACGTCTTCGATGTCTTCAGGCAAATCGGTTGGGGCAACGGCCGTTTCCGCCACCCTCTCCTCTTCTTCCTCGCCAACCAAATCGAACGCATCAAGCGCCACGATCTTCTCGTCGCTGACCGGGGGCATCTCTTTTATCGAGGGCAGTTCATCCAGTGGCGCTCCTTGCCGGGCGGCAAGCTGCTCCAACCAGGCCATCGCCGCATCCGGATCATCGGGGATGCTGTCTAGCAATTCCGCCTCGAAATCAGTCGCAGCGGCTAGCGTTTCCTGCTCGACCTCTGCCGATTCTTCTAACGTAACCTCTTCATCTGGCTCCGCCAACACTTCTTCGGCAAGGAAGAGATCGGCCAAGACCTCTTCCGTCAATTCTTCGCCAAAGAGATCGTCTAGGGCATCTAATGTCTCAGCAGAAGGCTCCTCCATTGGCGAATCAGGCCAGAGGTCAGCCCAGGTTTCATCCGGGATCAGGTCGGCGTCGGCGGTCAGCGCCGCCGATTTCTCCGCCTCTTCTATGGCAGGTGGTTGATGGGTTGTCGCTTCGGCTGGCGCACCGGCCATCGCTTCGAGAAAGTCCAGAGCGGCCGCCAGTTCAGCCTCATCCACCTCTATTTCCGCCAGTTCCGCCGCAGGGGCAGCTTCGCCAGCCGCGCCGCTGACCTCTTCTAGCCAGGCCAGTTCCGCCAAAAGGCTTTCATCCACGAAGGTCGGGACGGCCGTTTCTTCCATTTCCAATGGGGGCGTTTCTTCCAGCAGGAGCATGGGGTCTTCTACCAAAAGCGGTGCTTCTTCCGGCTCCTCAGATGGCTCTTCGGAAACCCGGAGCCAATCATCGTCGGCGTCTGTCTCCTCACTCTCTAGTTCAGACAGCCAGGCCATTGTCTCGTCTAGCTCATCGAGCGGGTCCAGTTCGGCCGGTTCGGCTTCTGTTTCGGCGGCGAACAGGTCAAAGTCCACTTCGGCAAACGCCTCTATTTCGGCCTCTTCGGCATCGGACTCTTCGGCTTCGGAGGGGGTAACGGCCGTTTCCGCCCAAGCCTGATCGCTCACCAAAGGTAGTTCGTCTAGCGGCGCACCTTGCCGGGCGGCCAATTGTTCCAACCAGGCCATTGCTTCGTCCAGATCATCCGGCGGGGCCGACCCCAATTCGCCGGTTTCTGCCAGGGCAGGCGGTTCGGGGGATAACGGCCGTTCGTCCGCCTCTTCAAAAGTAAGTTCGTCGAGCCAGGTCGCATCCGCCAACTCCAGAGGCAGCTCGTCGGCAACCTCCTCAACCAACGGCGGCTTCTCTACTGATGGCAGTTCGTCCAAAGGCGCACCCTGGCGGGCGGCCAGTTGTTCCAGCCAGGCCATCGCCTCGTCAGGGTCTTCAGGCACGGCCAGGCTCAGGTCGTCCAGCGGAATTTCATCCAGGTCGTCCAGGTCATCGAACAAGGTGAGCGCTTCGTCTGCCGGGAGTTCGCCAAGTTCCGCTGCCAGAAGGCCCGTATCGAACGCATCTGCCTCCGGCTCCACAACTGGCTCTCTCGTCGGCTCCTCACTAACTGAGGGAAGTTCATCCAGGGGCGCGCCCTGACGCGCCGCCAATTGTTCCAACCAGGCCATCGCCGCTTCCGGATCGTCAGGCGGCAAGGCGAACTCATCCTCAACCCCCAACACATCATCCACAAGCAGCGCGTCAGCCAGGTCTAATTCGGGGAATGTCTCCTCATCCAACCGGGCGGCGACGCTGGGCAATTCCTCAACCGGCGCGCCGGGATCGCCCGCCAGTTTCTCCAACCAGGACATCGCGTCGTCGAGATCGTCCGGGAAATCTTCGTCAGCCGGTTCGAGCGATTCTGCCGTAGCAAAGGAGAACTCCTCCAGTTCTTCTTCCTCCGCCGCGCCTTCTTCATCTACGGCAAAGAGCGTCTCAAGCGCGGCATCAAGCGCGGCTTCCGGTTCTGGCTGCTCTTCGGGCCATTGCCAGGTGGGTTGCTCGTCCACGCTTTCCGCTTCTGCCCCAATTGCGACCAGAGCGTCTAGCCAGTCGAGATTTTCTTCGGCAACGGCCGTTTCCCCCTCCACCGCCTCTGAATCATCCACCTCAAGGCGCGGTTCCGGGGCGGGCCGGTCTTCCACCTGCAACCAGTCCGGCAAAGCATCGGCGGCCCCAAAGAGGGCATCCTCTTCCGCAGCATCGGAGAGCGCCATCGTCGTCAGATCGTCCAGCCAATCCAGAGAATCGGCTGATTCTTCCAACCAATCGTCTGCCCCATCTTGCGGTTCTGTACTCTTTTCCTCTTTGTCGTCGCTCACAACTTCCTCCAAATCTACGCCTGCTACCACAAACGTTTCAGCTATTTCAACGGCCGGTTCGTCTGGCTCTTCATCGTCATCTTCGGCCAGCGCCCAGGCGGAAATCTCCTCAACCGACGTCTCTTCAGCCGACGGCCAGACCAACGGGGCGGCCAAATGGGCTTCGTCCTCTCCCTCCGGCAAGGGTTCGGCCAATGGGGCCGAATCCGGCAGGTCCAGGGAGTCGCCTCGGAGCCAATCCGGGAGATCGCCTGTTTCCAGCGGCGCGGATTCAGCTTTTTCATCTTCCAGTCCGGCCGCCCAATCCAGCGCAGCGTCTGCGGGGGAAACGGCCGTTTCGTCCGCCATTTCCGCATCTTCCAGCCACGCCGCGTCATCTTGCTCCACTGCAACGCCAGCATTTTGGGCCGCTACCCAGTCGGCGAATTCATCAACCATCTCGTCGGAGATCAGCAAGTCATCCCCGTCGTCTATCTCCTCAAGCTGCATACTGCTCATTAGCCAGTCAGGGATTTCGGCGGGTTCTTCGGCAGATTCGGCCGGGCTGCGGTCTAATGCCGCTAACCCCAAATCGCCAGTGGCAACGGCCGTTTCCGTTTTCTCTTTCAACTCATCCGTCAGCCGCCACTCGAAGACCTCTTCTTCCTCTTCCTCTTCATCGTCGGCAAAGTCAACAAACTGGCTCAGGTCAAGGTCGCCCGGACCTTCCACTTCCAAATCGGTGGCGACCTCTCCTTCTAAAGGCGTCAACCAGTCCAGATCATCTTCTTCTTCGCCCGTCTCGTCGCTTTCGGAGAACCAGGAAGCGGCGGTCAACGAGTCCATCTGGAGCGGCTCCAGGTCATCACCGGCGAGATCGGCCAGCCAATCTGGGGCCGATTCAGCTTCGCCCAGGCTGTCGGTTTCTTCCGCAGGGGTAGATAGTTCCCCTCCTAACCACTCCAGGCGCTGCAAATCGTCCAGATCGTCGTCGAGGTCGGTGACACCTGCCTGGGCTGCGTCAGGCTCCTCGTCCGGTTCGTCGTCAGGCAGGTCAGCAAGCCAATCAGAGGAGAGTAGGCTGGAAACGGCCGTTTCCCTCACCCCCTCTTCTACCGGGGGCAATTCGCCGGTCAACCCTTCCAACCAGCCGAATAAATCGTCTTCTTCCGCCTTCTCTGGTACGGTCTCTGACTCGTCGGTTTTCGGCGATGGTGGCTGGGTCACTTTGGGGAGTGGCGGACCTGAATCTTCTTCAACAAGCAGCGCGTCGGAACCAATGTATTCGATCTGCACCTCGTCCGGCAACGCAGGTGCGCCTTCTGTGCGGAAGGCGCAGCCGGCCACAGAATCGCCATCCAGGCGAGTGGCATCGGGCAGGGTGAGCGCCTGCACACGTTGGAGATAGGTTTGGGCTTCGTCAATCCGGCCGGTGCGCAGCCAGATTTCTGCCAGGATAGCGATGGCCACGATGCAATTGGGCAGCACATCAAGAACTTGCAAGCAAGCGTTAACCGCTTCCATGCGACGGCCATCACGCCACAGCGCTTCCAGCAGCAACACACGCAAATCAATCCGGTCTTCATCTTCGGCCAAAGCCTGGCGCAACAGGTCAATGGCCTGCTCATACATCTCGCTGCGCAGATAGAGCCGGGCTACAGCCCCATCGGTCAACGGCAGGCTGCTAAGGGCGGGTAATTGATCGTCTTTGGAACGGCCGTTGCGCTGGCTCTTCACATGCTCCACATAAAGGACGCGCAACTCTTGCTGGATGGCCGAGTTATACGGCTCAATTTCATAGGCCCGTTCCAGATGCCAGATAGCTTGGGGGGCAATACCCTCTTCCTTATAAACAATGGCTAAACCGGCGTGGGCGATGTAATCGTTGGGATCGGCGCTGAGAATGCGTTGGAACATGTCTCTGGCCCCCGGATAGTCGTCCATTTCCAGCAACGACTTAGCCAGGAGACGGTACGTCGCCACATGCTGCGGTTGCTGCTGCAAGATCTGGCGACAATGCTGCGCGGCCAGGTCCGCCTGGCCTTCTTCCAACATTTGTTCGATTTGTGCGTGATATTTGTGCAGGGCAATGGTAGTCACGGGAAAATCCCTTCACCTGCGAAAGCGAAAAACGTAAAAATCCCCTATCAAACCGCAATCATGCCAATTTTACGTTTTCGACGATCTATTATGGTTAAGTAACGCGAGTATTATGCAAAGTTTCCCTTAATTTAGCAAGTGCCGTTCCTTCAATTGATGTAGTAGATCGGTCACGTCTTGCTCTGGTTGGGGCATTGGGCCGATGGGGTCGTGGATTTCATCCCGGTGCAGGAGAGCATAGACAGTATTTAGAATACCATAAGTCAGGGCGTTTGTTTCGTAACCTCCCTCCAGGACGAACAGGATACGGCCGTTACACAATTGGTCTGCCACTGTGACCAGGTCGCGGCATATTTGGGCGTAGCCTGTCAGGCTCAGGCCGCCCTGGGCCAATGGATCGCGCCAATGGGCGTCGTAACCGGCGGAAATGAGTAGGATGTCTGGTTTGAAGGAGTTTAATTTGGGTAAGATCAGCTCGTGGAGGATGCGGAGGTAGCCGTCGTCACCGACGTAGGGGGGCAGCGGTACGTTTAGCGTATATCCCAGGCCGTGCCCGGCGCCGATTTCATTGGAACGGCCGTTTCCCGGATAGAAAAATGGCGCGAAGAGATGGGTGGAGATAAACAGCACCGAGTCGTCGAGGTAAAAAATCTCCTGCGTGCCGTTGCCATGATGCACGTCAAAATCAAGGATCGCCACCCGCTTTGCGCCATGCACCTCTTGCGCCTGGCGCGCTGCTGCGGCCACGTTGTTGAACAGGCAAAACCCGCTGACCTGCTCATACCCGGCGTGGTGGCCTGGCGGGCGCACCAGCGCAATGCCATTTCGCGCTTTGCCGCTCATGATTTGGCCCACCGCCTGGCAGCAGCCGCCAACGGCCGTCCGCGCCAGATGATAGCTTTTCGCTGTGGCATAGGTGTCGCCATGATCGAGAAAGCCGCCGCCACGCCAGGAAACCTGTTGGATGCGCTCGATCAAATCGGCAGAATGCACCCGCAGCAGTTGTTCCAGGTCGGCTGCGGCCGGCTGCACCGGCGCCAGGTCTGGCAGCACGCCAAACCCTTCCAGGCGCATCATTATC
Source organism: uncultured Ardenticatenaceae bacterium (assembly GCA_964405285.1). Taxonomy (GTDB): domain Bacteria; phylum Chloroflexota; class Anaerolineae; order Promineifilales; family Promineifilaceae; genus Leptovillus. The sequence goes on along the minus strand of CAYONK010000004.1, from coordinate 3,801 downwards.
TCTGCCAGGCGTTGGTGGCTTTCAGGGTGGTAAGATTTTGTGTGGGCTAAAGCAGGTGCGTAAACAAGTAGCGTACTCATGGTTTTATACGGCCGGCGAAGCGCTTATGCCGGGCGGCCGGTCTGATTTTCGCCAGACCTCAGGGTGCGTTGGCTTGGGAGGGCGGGAGGAGGGCAAAACGACCGTTTCCATTATACGCCATCCGCCTTAAGAAAAAAGGGTGCAGCGAATTGCTGCACCCCAATTGGCAAGCCTATCAAAAGAGAGACCGGGCAGGGACTCAACTCAACCAACCTGCCCAGTCTTTATGCGTACCGCTAATTAACCGCCCACCAACATCTGCAACAAACCCTGGCCGCCGCCAAAAGCCACGACCAACCCGGCAAACACCACCGAAACCATAGACATCAATTTGATCAAAATGTTCAACGAAGGGCCAGACGTATCCTTAAACGGATCGCCGACAGTATCGCCGACAACGGCCGCTTTATGCGCATTCGAGCCTTTGCCGCCATAATGCCCCTCTTCGATATACTTCTTGGCATTATCCCAGGCGCCACCTGCATTCGCCATCATAATCGCCAGGGCGAAGCCGCTCGTCAGGCCGCCAACCAACAAGCCCAACACACCAGCCACGCCAAACAAGACGCCAACCACCACCGGCACGGCGATGGCGATCAACGAGGGAGCCACCATCTCGCGCTGGGCAGAAGCGGTGCTGATGTCTACGCAGCGGGCATAATCCGGTTTAGACGTCCCGGCGAGAATACCAGGGTCTTCGCGGAACTGGCGGCGTACTTCTTCCACCATACCACCGGCCGCGCGTCCTACCGCCCGCATCGTCATCGCCGCAAAGTAGAAGGCGGTGGCCGCCCCGGCAAACACACCGATCAACACCGAAGGATTCACCAGGGTCACGTTGTAATACATCATAAAATCTTCCATGGTCATGGTAGCAACAGCCACCATGCGGCCGCCAATCTCTACCTCCATAATCCCCTGCAATTCTTGCAGCACCAGCCGGACTTGCTCCAGGTAGGCTGCCAACAACGCCAACGACGTCAGCGCCGCCGAGCCAATGGCAAACCCTTTACCGATAGCGGCCGTCGTGTTCCCCACTGCGTCCAGTTGGTCGGTGCGGTCGCGCACGCTGGGATCGAGATTCGACATTTCCGCATTACCACCGGCATTATCGGCGATGGGGCCATAGGCGTCCGTCGCCAGGGTAAAACCAAGCGTCGAAAGCATGCCCACGGCAGCAATCCCCACGCCGTAAAGGCCCATCAGGATATTGCCAGCCCCACCAACCACGTAATAGCTCACCGAGATGCCGCCGACGATAGCCAACACGGGGATCGCGCCAGATTCCATCCCGACGGCCAACCCTTCGATCAGGGCGGTGGCGGAACTGGTATCCGCCTGCCCCGCAATACGGCGCGTCGGCTTAAAAGCGTGCGAGGTGTAGTATTCTGTGGAACGACCGACGATCAAACCAACGCCCAGACCGGTGATAACGGCGATGGCCACCTGCCACCAATTCGGCAAACCGAGCAGATACAGCACCACAAAAGCCGAGATAGCAATACCGGCCGAACTGACGTACAAGCCCCGGCTCAATGCGCCAATCAATTGCGACTGGCTGGCCCCTTCCTCCGCGCGAACGAGGAAAATACCGAGAATGGAGAGCGCCACGCCAATGGCCGCCAAAACAACAGGGGCCGCCAAAAAGCGTAATTGCATCACCATCACGTCGCTGCCATTCAGGAAAGCGCTGCCGGCCGTTGCCACAGCCGCCACACCCAAAGCGGCCGTCGCCAAAATAGAACCGGCGTAAGATTCATAAAGGTCCGCGCCCATGCCGGCCACGTCGCCCACGTTGTCGCCAACGTTATCGGCGATGGTCGCCGGGTTTCGTGGGTCGTCCTCAGGGATACCCGCTTCGACTTTACCAACCAGGTCTGCGCCAACGTCGGCCGCTTTGGTGTAGATGCCGCCACCGACGCGGGCGAACAGCGCCTGAGTCGAAGCGCCCATGCCAAAACTCAGCATCGTCGCTGTGATCAGTGGCAGTGGGTTGCTGGCCACGCTAATAAAGCTTTCCGGCAGCAAAACTGGCAGAACGTAATAGAGGGTAAGAAACCAGAAGGAGATGTCGAAGAGGGCGAAGCCAACGACCACAAATCCCATCACAGCGCCAGCGCGCAGCGAGACCTGCAAGCCGCTGTTCAGGCTTTGGCTGGCAGCTTGAGCGGTACGCGCCGAAGCGTTGGTGGCCGCTTTCATCCCAATAAAGCCGCACAAGGCAGAGAAAAAACCACCGGTGATAAAGCCAAATGGCACCAGGGAGTTCTGCACGCCTAAGAAAGACATGACGAGAAAGAGGACGATTAAGGCGGCGAAAACAATCCCAACCACTCGATATTGGCGTGTCAGGTAAGCCATCGCCCCTTCACGCACGGCCTGGGCGATCTCGATCATCCTGGCATTGCCTTCGCTGTTTTGCATCACCTGACGGTAGAAGAAAAAGGCTGTGCCCAGGGCTAACAAAGCGCCCAAGGGGCTGAGCCACCAGAGCCAGGGCAATGAGGGGCGGGCAGACGCGGCCTGAGCCATCATGATTACTTGTTCCATATACGTACTTGAGCCTCCTGCTTGGTGTGATTGTCTCACCTCAGACTAGACGAGCAGTGCATCTGAGGCCAGATTTGGTCATTTAAAGCATTTTGGTGGGGAAAATCCCGATTGCCTACGCTGCTCTAATCGCGTTAAGAGATACAGAGGGCAAGCAGATTGCTGATTGTAACGAATTGCACAATGCTCGTCAACCAAAAATCACCGGCCGTGCAGGTCAGAATCGGCAAAACAAGGCGGGGTTCAACAGTGTGTCCAAATAAGCGGGCAGGCCCATACTCCCCGGACCGGGCCATTTGTGTTACAGTCTTTTGTCAGGTTGGGTGGTGGAGTCGCTGATGAGAGCGCTGTGATGATAGGAAAGGATAAACGATTCGCTCTGTTTTTGCTGACGGTTTTGCTGTGGGGAGCGGCTTGCAGCCGGCCGTTAACAGACGAGCAACCTGAGAGCGGTGATGCGCCTACCCCGGCCCAAGGGACGCTGGTGGTTGCAAGACCAACGGCCGTTTCCCACCCCACCCCCGACCCGGCCATCTTCCACCCTGGTCTGGTTAACGACGAACAAAGTGACCTGCACAACCTGACCGGCGCGCCAATCTACGTGATGACGCTGGTGGTGGAGCCAGACCTGGGGACAATTTCCGGTTCACAGACAATCTACTACACAAACAACAGCGACACCCTGCTCCACGACCTCTATTTGCACCTGCTGCCCAATCTGCTTGGCGGCAGAATAGAGGTGCAGCATGTGGCGGTTAACGGCCGTTCCCTCATCCCACTTTACACCGAGTTCAACGACAGCGTCATGCGGCTGCCCTTATCCGCGCCACTGGCTGCCGGTGCGGCGCTGGTAATTGAGATGGAATATGTAACGGCCGTTCCCCAAGAAACCGGCCGCAACTATGGCGTTTTTGCCCAGAGCCAGGGGGTGATGGCCCTGGCCCATTTCTTCCCGATGCTGGCCGTCTACGACGATACCGGCTGGAACGTCGCCCCAGCCCCTCCCTTCGGCGATCCCACTTACGCGGAGGCGGCTTTTTACCAGGTCTGGCTAAACGCGCCGGCCGAGCAGGTGGTTGTGGGCAGCGGCGTTCTGTTGACCCAAACCGACGCAGGGCAAACGCATTGGTACAACCTGGCCGCCGGCCCGGTCCGCGACTTTTACCTGGC
>CAYONK010000003.1:0-30884 GCA_964405285.1 uncultured Ardenticatenaceae bacterium | reverse complement strand
CTTGCGCACGCTGGAGTTCTACTGGCAAGAAGGGCATACCGCCCACGCCACCGCCGCCGAAGCGGAGGAGCGGACCCGTCTGATGCTGGAGGTGTACGCCGATTTCGCCATCAATGAAGCGGCCGTACCAGTCATCCCTGGCGTCAAATCGGAGATGGAGCGCTTCGCCGGGGCGAATGAGACGCTGACGATTGAGGCGATGATGGGTGACGGCAAGGCGCTGCAATCGGGCACCTCGCACGACCTGGGGCAGAATTTTGCCAAAGCGTTCGACATTCAATATCTGGACCAGAATAACCAGCTACAACATTGCTGGACGACCTCCTGGGGGCTGTCTACCCGCTTTGTTGGGGCGATTATCATGACGCACGGGGACGACCAGGGGTTGATTTTGCCGCCCCGGTTGGCCCCGTACCAGACGGTGATGGTGCCGATTTATAAAAAGGAGGAGGAGAAAACGGCCGTTCTCGCCACCACCGCCCGTCTCAAAGCAGAACTGGAAGCGGCCGGCATCCGTGTCCACGTAGACGACCGGGAAAACCTCACCCCTGGCTACAAATTCAACGATTGGGAGCTGCGCGGCGTGCCCAGCCGCATTGAGATCGGCCCGCGTGACGTAGAGAAACACAGCGTCGCCCTGGCCCGCCGCGACAGACCCGGCCGCGAGGGCAAGCAGTTCGTCTCTCAAGATGGACTGGCCCAAACCGTTAGCGACCTGCTGGCCGACATTCAGGCCAACCTGCTGGCCCGCGCCACCCAATTCCGCGATACCAACACCCACGACGTAGACAATTACGACGCCTTCAAAAAGGCGGTGCAGACCGGCTTCGCCCGAGTCTGGTGGGCGGGCGACAACGCCGACGAACAGCGGGTGAAGGAAGAGACCAAAGCGACCATCCGCTGTTTCCCGTTGGCGCAGCCCGGCGGCGGCGGAACCTGCTTCTACACCGGCCGCCCGGCCGACAAAATCGCCATCTTCGGCCGGGCTTATTAGGAGAGGTGGGACACGGATAAACGCGGATAAACACGGATTTTTTTAACTTGCTTGTATCTGCGCTCATCCGTGGCCTGATGGAAAAAGAGAGGTGGTTGGGACACGGATGAACGCGGATAAACACGGATTTTTTTCTTTAATCCGCATGTATCTATGTTTATCCGTGTCTCAAGCGAAAATGGAAAATGATCGAGAAGCATGGGGATTTGACGAAGCACATCATCGGCGCGTTTTATGATGTTTATAACAAGCTCGGGTATGGGTTTCTGGAGAAAGTATATGAAAATGCGCTGACTATTGAACTGCGGACGCGCGGTTTTCAGGTTGAACAGCAAAAAGCGATTTGCATTCACTACCGAAACCAGGTCGTTGGTGAATACTTCGCGGATCTCGTGGTCAATGATTTGATAATCCTGGAGCTAAAGGCTACACAAAAGTTCGCCGAAGAGCATGAAGCCCAACTGCTTAATTACCTGAAAGCCACGCCTTACGAGGTAGGACTTTTATTGAATTTCGGCCCTAAACCAATTCATGTTCGTAAAGTGTACGACAACGGGCGTAAACCAAACCTAAAATAACAATCCCGCTCATGGACACACCAATCACTGCCATCAACCACCTTAAGAATCCGTGTTCATCCGCGTTTATCCGTGTCCTATGAAACTATCCCAATCCTTCGGTAAAACACTCCGCGAGGCCCCGGCCGAGGCGGAACTGATCAGCCACCAACTGCTTATCCGCGCCAACTTTGTCCGACCGATTGGGGCTGGCATTTACGCCTTTATGCCTTTGGGCTACCGCGTCATCCGTAACCTGTGGCAGATCATGACCGAGGAGATGGAGGCCATTGATGGGCAGGAGATGTGGATGCCCAATTTGCACCCGGCGGCGCTGTGGCAGGCCACCGGCCGTTGGGACTCTGTAGATGTCCTGATGAAGGTGAAGGCGGGCGGCGGCCGCGAGTATGCCCTTTCCGCCACCCACGAAGAAGTGGTGGCTGATTTGTGCCTGCGCGAGGTTGAGAGCTACCGCGACTTACCGCGTATGGTCTACCACATTAGCAAGAAGTTTCGTGACGAGGCGCGGGCGCGGGGCGGTCTGCTGCGCCTGCGCGAATTCATCATGAAAGACGCCTATAGCCTGGATACCGATGAGACGGCCTTCAACGCCTACTATCCGCGCATGATCCAGGCGTATCACAACATCTTTGACCGCTGCGGGGCAACGGCCGTTGCCGTGCAAGCCGACAATGGGGCGATGGGCGGCAAGCTCTCCCACGAGTTTGTCGTGCCGCTGGCGGGGGGCGAAGACACCTACATCGCCTGCACCGCCTGCGATTACGCGGCCAACGTGGAGGCGGCCGAATTTGCCCGCCAGGGTGAACGGCCGTCCGAACTGGCCGAGTTGACCAAACTGGCGACGCCCGACTGCAAAACCATCGCCGACGTGGCCGCCTTCGTTGGCGTGCCCACCAGCCAGACGCTCAAGGCGGTCTTTTATTGGTGGACCAGGACGGGGGAAAACGGCCGTTTCCTCTTCCTCATCGTGCGCGGCGATTTAGAGATTAACGAGGTCAAACTGCGCAACGCCCTGGGCGGTGGCGAGTTCCGCCCCGCCACTGACGAAGAAATCCGCGCCGCCGGGGCCGAGCCGGGCTACGCTTCGCCCATTGGCTTGAAGGTGGCCGCCGGGCCGGAGCAGCCGGGCCTTCTCGTCCTGGCCGACCTCTCCATCCAGGCGGGCGGGAATTTTGTGGCCGGGGCCAACGACGCGGGCTATCACTTTACCGGGGTCAACTACCCGCGCGACTTCGCCATCAGCCAATTGGCTGACGTGGCCCAGGCAGACACCGGCCATGCCTGCCCCGTCTGCGGCAGCCCCATCGAAGCGCGGCGCTGCATCGAAGTCGGCCACTGCTTCCAACTTGGCACGCGCTACAGCGATCCGACGGGGGCGACCTATTTGGATGAAAACGGCCGTTCTCAACCCATCTTTATGGGGTCTTACGGCATTGGGCTGGACCGGCTGATGGCCACCATCGTCGAACTGCATCACGACGCCGACGGCATCGTCTGGCCGGACAGCGTTGCCCCTTACCAGGTCCACTTGCTGCATGTGGGCAAGGGGAATGAGGTGCGTCAGGCGGCCGATCAGCTCTATGGTGAGCTGCGCGCCGCCGGAATCAGCGTTCTGTATGATGACAGGGAGGCGAGTGCTGGCGTTAAATTCAAAGACGCAGACCTGATTGGTTTGCCCTGGCGGGTGACGGTGGGGGCAAAGGGGTTGAGCGAGAATCGGTTTGAGGTGAAACGACGCGATCAAACTGAACGAGACGCCATTCCCTGGCCCGATCTGGTGCAATACTTGAAAGGAAGCGCGTGATCACGGCAGTCCCGGCTGAGGCAGAAAGACCCGTCCTTTTGATTTCGTCTGAACGCGGGATTGTGGAATTGGTTCAATCCATTTTTAGCAATCCAACGCTTGTCCCTGGCCTCATACCTCAAGTTGTTCTGTACCATGCGCCAACGGAGGCCGAAGCGGTAGCGTCGTTGGGGGCGAAAGAGTTCATTCTCGTTCTTGTGCAGTATTTCCCTGATCGGCCGGCTGATTTCGGCTACTTAAAATCATTTTTCTCCAGACCGCCCATCATTCTGATTGTGGATCAAGAGGATGAGGCAGAGGCAGTTGCTCTGGTTTCGCCTCCGCTGAACCGGGCGCAAGATTATTTGCTTCGTGACGAATTGACAGAGAGTGTGCTGCGGCGATTGGTGCGCCCGGCACATCTTTTTGTGCAAACTCGCCGCCGCCTGCAAGAGATGTTGGTGCTAAACACCATCACCATTTTGGGCAGCGAAGCGACCCAGGTCTCTGATTTGCTGTTTGACGTGACTCGCGTCATCACCAATAGCCTGTACCGCGAGCATTTTGGGTTTATCATGCGTGATGAGAACGGCCGTTGGCGTCCTCATCACGCCTACCATACCCGCCGCCCTTTAGAACTGCCCCTTGTCCTGGATGAGAAGCAGGCAAACGTGGGCTGGGTCGCGGAAAACGGCCGTCCGCGCCGTATCCAGTATGCGCCAAACGAGCCAGACTACCTCCCACTTGATCCACAAACCCTTTCTGGGCTAAGCGTCCCGTTGCTGATCCAGGGAAAAACCATTGGCGTGATCAATGCGGAAAGCGCCCGGCCGCAGAGTTTTTCTCAGTTTGACGAACAATTATTAATGACGTTGACCCGCCAATTGGCTACTGTGACCGAGAAAATTAATCTGCTGGGCGCAGAGCGGCGGCGGCGGCATGAGGCCGAAACGCTGCGCGACATCATGACCGTGCTTTCCTCCACGTTGGATTATAAGCAGGTTCTTGAGCAGATTTTGCTGCAACTGGACAAAGTTGTCCCCAATGATACCGCCTGTGTGACCTTGAAGCGCGGTGATTGCCTGCAAATCCTGGCAGCGCATGGTTTTGATGAGCCGGAAAAGTTGATCGGCAACTGCTTCCCGGCTGACGATCCCTTCTTCCTTGAAGTGCAGCGGACCCGGCAGAGTATTTGCCTGACAGACGTTAGCGAGCATCCGGGGTTTAAGCGATGGGGCGGGGTGGACCACATTCATGGTTGGATTTGCGCTCCGCTCATCGCCCATGACCAGGTCTTGGGTGTCCTGACGGTGGATAACCGGCGGGCTGGCGCTTATACGCCGGATGACGTGACTTTGGTGCAGGCGTTTGCCAATCAGGCGGCTGTGGCGATTGAAAATGCGCGGCTGTACGAGGCGGAGCAGCAGGAGCGCCGGACGGCTGAGATTTTGCGCACGGCGAATGAAGCGCTCACCCAGTCTTTGGACCAGGACACGGTATTGCAGACTTTGATTGTCTATCTGGTGCAGCTTGTGCCGGTGGACAGCGCGAGTGTGCTGCTGCTGGATGAGAGTGGGGAGTATGCCCGGCTTTATTCGGGTTGGGGTTTTGAGCGGTGGGGGACGATAACGGCCGTTGAAGCCATTCGGATCAACGTCCGCACCAATCGCACACTGTCGCCGATTTTTACTGAGGGCCAGTATGTCTTGATTGACGACACGGAGCATCATCCTCATTGGGAGCGTTTCCCAGCGACCCATTACGTACGAAGTTGGCTGGGCGTGCCGATTATGGTGGGCGGCCAGGTCTTCGGCGCGTTTTCTCTGGACAAAGCGACGCCCCACTTTTTCACTGAGGAACACCTTAGCCTGGTGCAGACCATCACGACACAAGCGGCAGTGGCTCTGCAAAATGCCCATCTTTTCGCCGAGACAGAACGACGCGCCGCCGATTTGGAGGCTCTGAGGCGGATCTCCGCCGATTTGCGGGTGGCGGACTCGCTGGAGGAGATGTTGGCGATTTTGTTGCAGCAGACAACGGCCGTTACCACCGCCATTTTTAGCAGCATCTACCTCCTGGATCAAGCAAGCGGCGACCTGACGATGCGCCAGAGCATACCGCCCTCACCCTTTCTGATCGGTCATCGTCACCGACTGGGAGAGGGTATCACCGGCCACGTTGCCCTGAGTGGCGAACCCTACATCTGCCAGGACGTGCGGCAATCGCCTTATTACAAACCGCTGCCGTTCGACGACCCGCTGCTGCAAAGCATCCGCGCCACTATCTCCTTGCCGCTGAAAACCAAAAATCGGGTGATTGGCGTGATGCACTTCAGCGTGGAGCAGTCACATGAGTACACCAGAGGAGAGATTAATTTACTTACGGCCATCTCTGAGATTGGGGCCAGCGCGCTGGAGCGCGCCATGCTCTTGGAGACGCTGGAACAGCGCGTGGCGCAGCGCACCCGCGAATTAGCCGAGGCGTATGAACAGCTTCAAGAGCTAGACCGCCTGAAAACGAAGTTCGTTTCTGACGTTTCCCACGAACTACGCACGCCGATCACCAATCTCTCGCTCTACGTTGATTTACTGGCGCAGGGCCGGCCGGAACGACAGGCGCATTACCAGGCTGTTTTACGGCAGCAAGTAGATCGTTTGAATACGCTGATTGAGGATACTCTGCACATTTCGCGGTTGGACATGGGCCGGGTGCAGATGCGCCTGATCAGCCTGAATTTGAACGATTTGGTGCAGACCTGTGTGACGGAGCTGACGTTGTTGGCTGAGCGTAGCGGCCAGGTGCGTCTAACGGCCGTTCTCCAGCCCAACCTTCCTCCGATTCGTGGCGACCGGGAGCAATTGCACATCGTCGTGCAAAATTTGCTTAAGAACGCGATTGATTATACCAGCGAGGGGCGCATCGAAGTGACCACGTCAACCGAACGAGAAGGATTTGTTTGCTTGAAGGTGGCTGACACAGGCATGGGGATTGCCGACGACGACTTGCCTCACCTGTTCAAGCGCTTTTACCGGGGAACGGCCGTTGCCCAATCCACCCTGCCCGGCACCGGATTAGGGTTGGCTATTGTGAAAGAGATCGTCGAACAACATCAGGGCCGGATTGAAGTCGCCAGCCAGCCAGGCGAAGGGGCGACCTTTACGGTGTGCCTGCCGCTTGTCGAACAGTGAACAGTGAACAGTAAACAGTAAACAGTAAACGGAGTGCTTACAAACCAAGACCTCTCGACTACAAGACTACAAGACTACAAGACCACAAGACTACCCCAAAGGAGCCTTACCATGACAAAACGACAACCCTGGCATGAATGTGCCAAAGATTTAGTAGATGTGGCCATGGGCCGCAAGGCGGCGACGATGGTCATTCGGAACGGCCGTTGGGTCAACGTCCACAGCGGCGAGATCATCCCCCACACCGATGTCGCCATCTACCAAAGCCGCATCGCCTATGTGGGCGAGGACGCCGGTTACACGATTGGGCCGGAGACGGTGGTGGTGGAGGGAAACGGCCGTTATCTAATCCCCGGCCTCTGCGACGGTCACATGCACGTCGAAAGCGGCATGGTGACAGTGACTGAATTCGCCCGCGCCGTCATCCCCCACGGCACCACCAGCATGTTCATAGACCCCCACGAGATCGCCAACGTCCTGGGGCTGCCCGGCGTGCGCCTGATGCACGACGAAGCGCAAACCCTGCCCGTCAACGTCTACGTACAAATGCCCTCCTGCGTGCCTAGCGCCCCCGGCCTGGAAACCCCCGGCGCGGCCATCGGCCCGGCCGAAGTCGCCGAGGCGATGACCTGGCCCGGCATCATCGGCCTGGGCGAGATGATGAACTTCCCCGGCGTCTTCCTCAACGACGACAAAATGCACGCCGAGATGGCCGAAACAATGAAAGCGGGCAAAGTGATCGGCGGCCATTACGCCTCGGCCGATTTAGGACGGCCGTTTCACGGCTACATCGCCGGTGGCCCGGCCGACGACCACGAGGGAACCCGCCTGGAAGACGCCATCGCCCGCGTCCGTCGCGGCATGAAAGCGATGCTGCGCCTCGGCTCCGCCTGGTACGATGTGGCCTCGCAGGTGAAAGCGATCACCGAATTGGGGCTGGACAGCCGCAACTTCATTCTCTGCACCGACGACAGCCACTCCGGCACGCTGGTCCACGACGGCCACATGAACCGCGTCGTCCGCCACGCCATCGCCCAGGGACTCAAGCCCGTCACCGCCATTCAGATGGCGACCCTCAACACCGCCGAACATTTCGGCGTGGCGAAAGATGTCGGCTCAATCACCCCCGGCCGCTACGCCGACATCATCCTCAGCAGCGACCTGGCCGCCCTGCCGATTGAGTTGGTCATTGCGGCGGGCGAGGTGGTGGCGGAAAACGGCCGTCTCATCGCCGACCTGCCCCCCTACGACTACCCCGACTTCGCCAAAAACACGATCAAACTGGGCAAACAACTAACCCGCACCGACTTCAACATCCCTGCCCCCCAATCGTCAATCGTCAATCGTCAATCGTCAATTGTCACTCGCGTGATTGGCGTTGTGGAAAATCAGGCCCCTACCCGCGCTCTCACCCGTGAATTACCCGTACAAGATGGCCTCGTCGTTGGCGATCCGGCGCAAGATGTCTGCCAGATCGCCCTGGTAGAGCGGCATCAGGCCACCGGCGGCGTCACCAATGGCTTCGTCCACGGCTTCGGCTTCAACGCCCCCTGCGCCGTCGCCACCACCGTCGCCCACGACAGCCACCACCTGATCGTCGTCGGCACAGATAAGGCGAACATGGCCCTGGCCGCCAATCGCCTGGGGGCAGTCGGCGGCGGCGTGGTCGTCTACAAAGATGGGCAAGAGATCGCCCTGGTGGAATTGCCCATCGCCGGGCTGATGTCCGACGAACGGGCCGAAATCGTGGCTGAGAAGGCGGCCCGCATGGTGGCGGCGATGGGCGAATGCGGCTGCGCCCTGAACAACGCCTACATGCAGCTCAGCCTGCTGGCCCTCGTCGTCATCCCGGAGCTGCGCATCTCCGACCTGGGCATCGTGGACGTGACGAAGTTTGAGGTGGTGGATTTGTTTGTGGCGTAACCACCTATTTACGGCATTTTTCTGTTGCAAAACATATCGCCACGTGATACTATTATCATATCATGATAGCATCGTTTGCGTCCACTGAAACAGAACGTATCTTCGCCGGGCAACTTTCGCGGAAATTGCCCAACGACATTCAAAAAACAGCCCGACGCAAACTACTTTACTTACATGAAGCTGAGGATCTGCAAGACCTTCTAGCGCCGCCGGGCAACAGGCTCGAAAAACTAAAAGGGAACCGCGACGGTCAATACAGTATTCGCATCAATAACCAATGGCGCATCTGTTTTCGCTGGCAGAATAATCAGGCATTTGATGTAGAAATCGTTGATTACCACTCATGAGTTAGAGATTTGAGGTGATAAATGGACGATAGATTACCACCTGTCCATCCCGGAGAAGTATTAATTGAGGATTTTATGAAGCCTTTGGGCTTGAGCCAGTATCGCGTGGCCAAAGATATTGGCGTACCGGCTTTGCGCATCAGCCAGATTGTCAACGGGAAACGGGCGGTAACAGCCGATACAGCCATGCGTCTGGCCCGCTACTTTGGCACCAGCCCCGATGTCTGGTTGCGTCTTCAGGCGCGCTACGACCTGGAAGTGGCGGAATTGGCTTATGGCGACCAGATCAGCCAGGAAGTGATTGTCTTGGAACGCCCGCAACCGCTGGAGTTATTTGAGTTTGCCTGACCGATAGCTGTTTGAGAAAGATGATGACTCAAAAGATCCCCTTCAAACTCCCCCAAGCGAAACTAAAAGCGTTTTGCCAACGCTGGCGCATTCAAGAATTTGCCCTGTTTGGTTCTGTTTTGCGCGATGATTTTGGCCCAGACAGCGACATAGACATCCTGGTGACATTTGCCTCTGAAGCGGATTGGTCGCTGCTGGATCATGTGGAAATGCAATATGAGTTGGAAGACCTGCTTGGTCGCAAAGTGGACCTGGTTAGCCGCAAAGGCATTGCCAACAGCCAGAATTACATCCGCAAACAAGAGATATTGAACTCTGCCCAGGTGATTTATGCCCGCGCGTGATGATAGCTATTTGCTTGACATTTTGAACGCTTCCCGCTGGATCATGGAATTTGTGGAAGGGCTGGATGAGGGCGCGTTCTTGAACGACATCAAAACGCAGTCGGCGGTTATTCGCCAACTTGAGGTCATCGGCGAAGCGACAAAACGCTTATCAAGCGACATACGCACCACTCATCCTGATATTCCCTGGCGCAGCATAGCCGGAATGCGTGATATTCTGATTCATGCCTATGATCATGTGGATATTCAGCAAGTATGGCAGGTTACGCAGCAAGACATCCCAAACTTGATTGAGAAGATCGAACTATTGCTCCATTGACCTCCCCATCTGACCAACCCACGCCATACGCCGACGTTAACGCCCTTTTGCAGGACTTGCTCTCTGGCGTCAGTAAAATTCTGGCCGAGAACTTCGCCGGGCTGTACCTGTACGGTTCACTGGCCAGCGGCGATTTCAACCCGGCGAGCAGCGACGTTGATTTTGTCGTCGCCACCCATCACCCCATCCCCGCCGCCCAACTGCCAGAATTGGAGAGGCTGCACGGGGAATTAACGGCCGTTCACCCCCACTGGGCCATCCACCTCGAAGGCGCCTACCTCCACCTGGCCGATTTGCGCCGCTACGACCCGGCCGGCGGTCCCTATCCCCATTGGCACGAACGCCGTTTCTACGTCGCCGGGCAGGGCAGCGATTGGATCATCCAGCGCCATGTCCTGCGCGAATGGGGCGTCAGGCTGGCCGGGCCGCCGCCCGACACGCTGATTGACCCGGTGACGCCGGGTGATTTGCGCCGGGCGGTGAGCGGCATCCTGGCCGAATGGTGGGCGCCCATGCTCGACGACCCGACCTGGCTGCGCGAGCGCCCCTATCAGGCGTTTGCCATCCTGACGATGTGTCGGGCGCTGCACACCCTGGAGACCGGGACGATTGTCTCCAAACCGGCGGCGGCGCAGTGGGCGATGGAGGTGGAAAACGGCCGTTTCTCCCCCCTCATCACCCGCGCCCTCGCCTGGCCGGCCGAACCCCAACCCGACACCCTGCCGGAAACCCTGGACCTGCTGCGCTACACTGTCGCCCGCAGTCAGGCAGTCATAAAATAAATCTGCCGCTATAATTCCCATCATGAGACACGATCAAAATGCCACCCCCGCCTTTTGGGTGGGCGACGTGCCCATCTACGGCGACGTTATCCTGGCCCCGATGGCCGGGTATTCCGACGTGCCTTACCGCGCCCTCTGCCACGCCTATGGCTCCGCCATGAACTACACTGAATTCACCCCGGCCGAGTCGCTGCTGGGCGACCCCAACCCGATGTGGCGGCGGCTGGATGTGAAACCGGGGGGCGAACGGCCGTTATCTTTCCAAATCTTCGGCCGCAACGCCCAGCACCTCCTGGCCGCCGCCCAGCGCATCGAGGCATTGGGGCCAGACATCATAGACATCAACATGGGCTGCTCCGTCCCCCAGGTGAGCGAACAAGGCTCCGGCGCGGGCATGTTGCGCCAGCCCCAACTGGTCGCCGAGACCTTCCGCCTGCTCTCCAAACATCTCTCCGTGCCAGTGACCGGCAAAATCCGCCTGGGCTGGGACAACGACAGCCGCAACTATCTGGAGATCGCCCGCATCATGGAAGACAACGGCGCGGCGCTCATCGCTGTCCACGGCCGGACGAAGATGCAGAACTACGGCCACCAGGCCGATTGGGACGCCATCGCCGAGCTAAAGCAGGCCGTCCGCCTGCCGGTGATCGGCAACGGCGACGTGCAATCCCCGGCGGACATTGACCGGCTGAAAGCGCATACCGGCTGCGACGCGGTGATGGTTGGCCGGGCGGCGGTGGGCAATCCCTGGATTTTCGCCCGGCGCGAACGGGCGACGCTGCGCTTCCCGGACATCACGGCCGTTATCCGCCGCCACCTCTCTGAAATGCTGTCCTACTACGGCGAACCGGCCGGGCTGGTCGGCTTCCGCCGCCATCTGCGCCGCTACCTCTCCGGCCTGGCCCTGAAACGCTTTATGCAGCCGATGCTGGCGACGGAGGAAACGGCCGTTTTCCTCCACCATTTAGCGGTGATGGAAACGGCCGTTCCTGCCGACGAAACCCTGGAAACCTTGTCGCAGCGCACCTGGTTCCCACGCCGGGCAATGGCGCACCCAATATAAATCGAGGATAACTGTTCAGACCTGACCAGGTTTCTGAGCAACCTGCCAGGTCTCCGATCACACGAGAAACGAGCAACCTATGGTTAACAAAGAGATCCCCGGCTTCCGCCAGGTACCGCGCACCGGCGTCATCTATGTCATGCACAAAGCCACGCAGCGCGGCTTCCACTACGACAACCCCGCCTGGGCCAACCTGGGCCAGGGCGCGCCGGAAACCGGCCCGCTGCCCGGCGCGCCGCCCCGCATCGAACAGATCAGCATCAACCCCGCCCGCCACGAATACGGCCCGGTCAACGGCCAGATCGCCCTGCGGCAAAAAGTAGCCGAACTATATAATTTGCTCTATCGCCAGGGGCGAAGTTCCCAATACACCTACGAAAACGTCTCCATCTCCGGCGGCGGGCGCGTCGCCCTCACCCGGCTGGCGGCCGCCCTGGGCAACATCAACATGGGCCACTTCCTGCCCGACTACACCGCTTACGAAGAACTGCTTGGCGTCTTCAAAGCCTTCACCTCCATCCCCATCCTGCTCGATTCGGAGGATGAGTACCACATCTCCTATGACCGGCTGAAGCGGGAGATTTTGGGGCGCGGCCTGAAGGCGCTGCTCACCAGCAACCCGTGCAATCCCACCGGCCAACTGGTGGAAGGGGCCAAGCTCCAACAATGGGTCTATCTGGCGCGGAAATATCGCTGCACCTTCATCCTCGACGAGTTCTATTCCCATTACATCTACAACGGGCCGGAATTGACCGAAGGCGTTATGCCCAAAATGGTCTCGGCCGCCGCCTACGTGGAAGACGTCGACGAGGACTCGGTGATCATCGTGGATGGGCTGACGAAGAATTGGCGCTATCCCGGCTGGCGCATTAGCTGGACGCTGGGGCCAAAGCGGGTGATCGAAGCGGTCGCCAGCGCCGGTTCCTTCCTCGATGGCGGGCCAAATAACCCGATGCAGTCAGACGTGGTGCGCCTGCTAGAGCCGGACCTGGTGCTGCAAGAGACGGTCGCCACGCAGCGCGTTTTCCGCGCCAAGCGGGATTATATGTTGGGGCGGCTGCGCGAGATGGGCATTCAGGTGGAGGTGGAGCCGGCCGGAACCTTCTACTGTTGGGCCAATTTATCCGCTTTGCCGGAGCCGTTGAATGACGGCATGTACTTCTTCGAGGCGGGGCTGGAGGAGCAGGTGATCACTGTGCCGGGGGTGTTCTTTGACGTGAACCCGGAGCGGCGGCGGGAGTTTGCCCGCTACCGCAATTACGCCCGCATCAGCTTTGGCCCGGAGATGGAGACGCTAACGCGCGGGCTGGATGGGTTGGAGCGGCTCATCGGCAAGTATCGCTAGTTTTTCACCACGGAGGCGGGGAGGGCACGGAGATTTTCCGGTTGTCTCTCCGTGATAAGTGGTTGTGATTGGAGGAGTGATGAGAGAGAAGAGATGGATAGAAACGGCCGTTATCCTCTTAACGGCCTTGTTGCTTTTTGCGGCTTGTGGCGCTGCGGAAGCGCCGCAAGCGTTTGAAATGGATCGGGTCGTCTCGGAGACGACGGCCGAAGAAGGCATGGCCTTCCCGGAAGCCCCGGCCGCGCCCGCGCCAGAACAGGCGCCGATGGAGGCAATGGCAACGGCCGTTCCCGCCACAACCAGCGGCGAAAGCGCCCCCGGCCAGGCCCGGCTGATCATCAAAGATGGGCGCATGGTGCTGGTGGTGGGGGATACGGTAACGGCCGTTAACCGCGCCACCCAACTCACCGTCGAACTGGGCGGCTACGTCATCAGCCAGAACCTCTTCGATGGCGAACAAGGCTTCAAATTCGCCACCATGCGGCTGGCCGTGCCGGTAGACCAGTTTGAGGTCGCCCTACGCCAACTGCGCCAACTGGGTGAAGTCACCGACGAGGCCAGCTCCGGCCAGGATGTGACCGAAGAGTTCGTAGACCTGAACGCCCGCCTGACCAATTTGCAGGCCACGCGGGCGCGGCTGCTCGACTTCCTCGACGCGGCGGAGACCATAGACGAAATCCTCGAGGTCAACGAAGAGCTGAACAAAGTGGAGGAGGAGATCGCCGTGCTGCAAGGGCGGATCAACTTCTTGCGCGACCGGGCCGCCTTCTCCACCATTGACCTGACGCTGAACCCCTTGCTGCCCACATCCACGCCATCGCCCACGCCCACCGCCACCCCGCTGCCCACCCCGTCCACCTGGCTGCCCGGCGATACGGCGCAAACGGCCGTTGTGCAATTGCAAAACACCGCCCAATCAGTCGCCGACTTCACCATCTTCTACGGGATTTTGTGCGGCCCCTGGCTGCTCCTGCTGCTGATTTTCGCCTGGATCGCCCGCTGGATTCGCCGCCGGTTTGCCAGCCCCCCGGCTGCGGCAACGGCCGTTCCCGAACAAGATTCCCCGGAAACGGCTGTTACCGAAGGAGGCTCCGACGATGAAGCGTAAACAACGCCTGGCCCTGCCCCTCCTCCCGCTGATTGTTCTGGCTCTGCTCTGGTGGAGCCTGCGCTCGCCAGCCGCCGCCCAGGGGGAGCGGCTGGTGATGAAAAGCGGCGAATTGGGGGTGATGGTGGAGGGGAGTGTGGAAACGGCCGTTTCCCGCGCCCTCACCGCCGTCAGCAACCGGAACGGCTACGTCCTCAGCCAACGCGCCTGGCTGGCCGAAGACGGCTTCACCTACGCCACCCTCACCGTCGGCGCGCCCGTCGGCGAGTTTGAGGCGCTGCTGGCCGACTTCAAGCGGCTCGGCCTGGTGCAGTGGGAAAGCGTTAGCGGCCAGGACGTCACCGACCGCAGCGTGGACCTGGGGGCACGGCTGACTAACCTGGAGACCAATCAGGATCGCACGCGCGGCTTCCTGGAGCAAACCACCTCCATCACCGAAACGCTGCACGTCTACCAGACGTTGCGCCGCCTGGAAGATGAGGCGGGCACATTGCAAGGGCAGCAAAATTACCTGAACAATCGGGCGGCGGCCGGGACCATCACCCTGAACTTATTGCCTTTTGTGCCAACGCCGACGCCCACGCCCACCGCCACGCCCACCCCACTGCCCACCCCGGATAGTTGGCGACCGGGAGATACGGCGGGAACGGCCGTTGTCCTGCTGCAAAACAACGCGCAAAGCACGGCAGACTTTCTCATCTATTACGGCATCGTCTGCGGCCCCTGGCTGCTTTTGCTGGCGTTGATTGGGTTGCCAACCGCCCGTTGGGTTGGGCAGCGGCGCGCCCGGCGCTCCTGATGTGGGGCGAACTTGCGGCGATTGGAACGGCCGTTTGCTGGTCGCTCACCGCCATTTTTTTTAGTTATAGTGGCCGACGCATCGGCTCCGATGTCGTGAATCGGAGCCGTTTGCTTTTCGCCCTCATTTTCCTGGCCATCAGCCATTATCTGCTGGAGGGAACTCTCTTCCCGCGCGACGTGGCCCTTTTTCGCTGGCAATGGCTCGGCGTCTCCGGCCTGTTGGGGTTGGTCATCGGCGATACCTTCCTCTTCCACGCCTACGTCCTCATTGGGCCGCGCCTCTCCATGCTGATGATGTCCAGCGTGCCGATTTTCAGCCTGCTCTTCGGCTGGTTGCTCTTCGGCGAAACGATTGGACCAGGGGAAATGGGGGGTATCTTGCTGGCCGTCGGCGGCATGGCCTGGGTGGTGACGGAAAAGCGGCATGGCCTGACGGTGGTGGAGAACAAGCAGTACTGGCGCGGTCTGGCCTTTGGCCTGGGCGGGGCGCTCGGCCAGGTAGCCAATCTGGTGACGGCGAAGTATGGTCTGGTGGATGGTTTCCCCACGATTTCGGCGACGATGATCCGCATTTTTGTCGCGGCGTTGGTGTTGTGGGGGATCGCGGCGCTGCGCGGTCAGGTGTTGCCCACGTTGCGGCTCTGGCGCGACCGGCGCGCCTTCCCGGCGATGATCGCCGGTTCTTTCTCCGGACCGTTTTTGGGGATATGGCTTTCGATGACGGCCGTTCAACTCAGCCGCCTCGGCATTGCTTCCACCTTGATGGCTTTGCCGCCGGTGCTGCTCATCCCTCTGGAGTATGCAGTCTACCGGCGGCCGGTCAGTTTACGCAGTGTTGTGGGCACGCTGCTGGCCTTCGCCGGGGTTGCGCTGATTTTTGCGGCGTAAGGCCAGCCTGCGCCCGGTGATTAAGGAAACAATGTTTCATCGTGTGCGGCGTAGCGCTGCAAGAAGAAGCCCAGGCCAAGCATAAAGAGCAAGTAACCGGCCATGAACAGCAGAAACAGCACGCGCACCCACGTTGGCGCGTAGTAGCCGCTCAGCGAAGAGACGTAAAAGATGAGCGTAGCCAGCCAGCTGATGCCAAAACCGAGCAAAATGGTGTTGCTGCGCTCGTTGAGCGGCAGCAGCCGCCAGACGGGGGAAATAAGTAGCAGAAAAGAGCCGGCCGGCGGGGCAAAGAGCAGCATCAGCCAGAGAAAAGCTCCGGCCCGGCCGATGTAATTGGCATCGGTGAAGACGAACAAGAGAAAGGTCAGGGCCGCGCCCAGCGCCACGGACATAAGGCGCTGGATGAATTGCAACTGCTGGCGTAGGGAAACGGCCGTTTTCATCGGTGAAACCTCTCCATAATCTAGCGTGTGTTGTTTCATGTTCATACTCCATTCTTGACTGAGTCAATGGCCGCCGCTACGTCGGCCTGGGCAAAAATGCGGATATTGCGTTCGATAAAGCGGGCCAACAACTGCTGCCCCAGCGGTGTCAGGCTGTAATAACGGCGCGGCGGCCCCACGTCTGAATTCTGCAACCAGCTTTGCACGAGGCCGTTTTCTTCAAATCGCTTGAGCGCCCGGTAGATGCTTTTTTCATCGGCGACCACCGTGCCCCGGCTCATTTCAGCGATCATCGCCGTCATTTCATAGGCGTAGGTGGAACGGCCGTGCAGTAGCAGCAGCATCCAAAAAGAGAGCAGCCCCTTTTTGTAACTGTCCTCCCATTGGAGCAGTAGTTGGTCTAGCTGGTTGGTTTGATGCCCCATCATATGCCCATGATTTACTATTCTACAAAAGGTTGAATACCATCACCGGTAGAATACATGGAATAACGGCCGTTGTCAAGCAAAACGGCCGTTGTCTGCAAATGCAGAGCTGGACACCGGCGAAATCTGAATTTCAGTCGAGCGTAGAGGCGCTGCATTGCCACGTCTCTACCGGTGGTGAATCTGAAAAACGCCAGGCTCTATGCAGAAAAATGGGGGAAAACCAGACTGGCACACGTCAACGGAAAACGATTTACGAACGTCGGGTTACGGGTAGGCGCTCCCCTCCGGCAAGATAAAAAAGCGATAGCCAAAGCCATGTTCGTTATGAATGTATTTTGGTCGGTTAGGGTCTACTTCAATTTTCCGGCGCAAATGCCAGATGTAACGGCGCACATAACCCACGTCATTGGCGTACTGTTCCCCCCAAACCTCACGCACCAATGCTTGCGGCGAAAGCACTTCTCCCGCGTGCTGCATCAACGCCGCCAGCAGCCTGAACTCCGTCGGCGTCAGGTTGATGATTTCTTTACCCCGCCACACTCGCCGGGCTGTCAGGTCTAGCACCAGATCGCCCTGGCGCAGCAGCGGCGAAGAAGATTCCTCAGCCACCGGCTCTTGCGTTTCCTGGCTTTGCACCCGCTTCAGCACACTCTGCACCCGCGCCGCCAGTTCCGCAAACGAGAAAGGCTTGGTCACGTAATCATCAGCGCCCAGGGAAAAGCCCTGGAGGACGTTGTTTTCCTCATTGCGTGCTGTGATCATCACCACCGGCGTGGCCGCCAATTCCCGAATTCGGGACAGCGCTTCCCAGCCGTCACGCCGGGGCATTGTCACGTCCAGCAGCACCAATTCTGGCTGCGTCGCATAAAACGTCCGCAGCCCTTCTTCGCCATCAAACGCCTGATGCACTGTATGGCCCACCTCGCGCAAATAGTCGGCCAATAATTCGGAAAGCGCCGGATCGTCGTCAATGAGTAATAGATGCGCCATCGGTTATCACCTCTTCTTCGGCCAGGGGCAGCACCAGCTTAAAGCGGCAGCCCGGCGCGGCTGGATTGGCGTGTGCGGGCGATTGCAGCTCAATAGCGCCGCCTTGCGCTTCCAACAGCGTGCGGGCAAAGTGCAGCCCCAACCCCCAACCACGCGGTTGATCCCCATATTCATTATCCGCTGCGCGGCCAAAACGCTCAAACACATGCTTCTGCTGCTCCGCCGGTATGCCCGGCCCGTAATCTGTTACGCAGATACAGAGACGACGATCTTCAACCGCTACACTCAACTCGATGGGAGAGTGGGCTGGTGTATATTTATGGGCATTCCGCAATAGATTACGCAGCGCTTCCTCCGTGTAAATCTCATCCACCCAGATGGGCGGCACATCGGCCGGAAGCTCCCAAATCACCCGAGTAGAGCCTGGCCCAATGACTACGTTAACAGCCTGTTGCAACATCGGTTTCACAGCGACGGCTCCGCAGTTTAGGTGCAGTTTACCAGCTTCTAATTGAGACGTGTCCAGGATGGTTTGGACAAAATCAGTGAGCCGTTCCGTCTCGCCCAACAACAGGTGCAAAATGCGCTGCGCCCTGGGGGGCAGATTTTCCTTATGTTGCAGCGCGACTTCCAGACCGCCATTCAACGTGGCCAGCGGGGCGCGCAATTCATGGCTGACCAGCGAGACGAAATCAGATTTCATCTGGTCTATCTCTTGGAGGCGAAGATTGGCCTGCTCCAGTTCAGTGGTCCTTTCGGCAACCTTTTGTTCTAGCTCCTGGTTGAGGAGGGCAATGTCAGCGTTCGCTTTGTGCAATCTGAGCAGCAAACGATCTACGTAAGAAAGAACCAGGAAAAAGGCGAGCGGACCTAAGATGGCGAAAAGGAGTAGTTCCGTTATCCAGACCAGATCAGACCAGGTGTGCCCATCGTGGGAATGTGCCCACAGTTCAAAAGAGGCGGCTGTCGCAGACATCATCAACGGCAAGGCGAAACGCAGCCAACGAATGTGACGCCAGGTTGTGAGATATTCGTTTGGACCTGGTGTGGGAGAAGGTCCAGCAGCCATTTCGGCGAACTCCTGCAAAGTGGGTCAATCGCTTTGCCCACTGTGTAACAAAGCGGCCACCGATAGCACCGCGAATACTATAGCATTGAATAATAGCAAGAACGCCGTTTCTGTGACACTTTTTGACAAAATTTGACGCTTCAAGAATTGTTAGATGGAGTAAACTTTTATTCGATAGCAGCGAAAAACAGATCTGATCAGGCGATGTTCCCCCTGAATCGGAGAATTTCGCATGATCACGGCGATTTCTGCTACTTTTTAGCGATTTTCTGGCGCTAAATGTGGGTAGTTACCAGGAGGCAACTGTGAAGCGCACTACATCTTTGGGGTATCTGGCGCTGTTTGTAGCTGTTTTTGTGTTTGCTGGTTGTGCCAGCCGCCCTGGGCCGCCCGGCCCGGCTGGTCCCATTGGTCCCCAGGGCTTACCCGGCCCGGCCGGGCCGGCCGGGCAAGATGGACTGGCCGGCCGGACCGGGCAAGACGGCCTTAGCTTTCAGCCCCCGACTTTTGTTGGTAGTCAGGCGTGTGCCGAGTGCCATCAGGAAATTTACGACAAATTTGTCTTAAGCGGCCATAACTGGAAGTTGAACCGTGTGGAAAATGGGCAGCCGCCTGATTTCCCCTTTAGTGAACTGCCTTCGCCGCCGGCCGGTTACGAATGGGACGATATTCTGTATGTGATTGGCGGTTACCATTGGAAAGCGCGTTTTGTAGACCACGAAGGCTACATCATCACTGGCAGCGAAGGGGATACGACCCAGTACAACTTCTTTAACCATGACGTGGGTTTGGGCGATGAGTGGGTGGCTTATAACGCCGGGCAGGCGAATAAGCCTTATGATTGTGGCGCCTGCCACACCACCGGCTATAGCCGGGTGGGAAACCAGGATGGCTTGCCTGGCCTGATTGGCACGTGGGCGGCCGATGGCATTCAGTGTGAGGCGTGTCATGGGGCGGGAAGCTGGCACGTGGAGAACCCGATCACGATAAGGCCGTTGGTGGACCGGGATGCGGCGGCTTGCGGCCAATGCCATGTGCGCGGCGAAGGACCGGAGACGGTGCCGGCGAGCAACGGGTTTATCCAACATCACGAGCAGTATGATGAGTTATTCCAAAGCAAGCACGCGGTCATCAATTGCGTGCAGTGCCACGATCCGCACTTGGGCGTGATTCAGTTGCGTGAGGCCGGGGTGCAGACGACCCGGATTGAGTGCGTGAACTGCCATTTCCGCGAGGAGCGGGTGCAAAACGTTGAAATTCACACGCTGGTTAACGTTGGCTGTATTGATTGCCATATGCCGCGCCTGACGCGAACGGCCGTTGGCGACGCCAGCCGCTTTACCGGCGATATTCGGACCCATTTGATGGCGATTGATCCGGAGCAGGTGGGGCAGTTCACCGAAGACGGCCGTTTTGCCCTGCCCCAACTCTCGCTCGACTTCTCTTGCCGGGGCTGCCACGTAGAAAATGGCAACGCCCGGCCGCGCAGCGATGAGGAGTTGCGGTTGGCCGCCCTCGGCTACCACACCTCGCCCTCGGAGTTCCCGGCGGTGCGGATTCAAATCCCTGTCGAAGAAGTAGAAGAACCCGAGCCGGAAGAATAGGCGGCTTCAGGCATGATCCCTTTGCATCCTACGATTCGTTCTTTTGCTGGCTTTCTACTGCTGGCCGGTCTGTTAGCCCTGGCGCTCTTCTTGAGCGCAACCCGGCCAACGGCCGTTGCCGCGCAACAACCGGCGACAGATCCCGCACCGCCCAGCCCGGCCACCGTTTCCCACCAGGCGATCTTCACCGGCGACGTTGCCTGCCGCGAATGCCATGCGGAGACAACGGCCGTTCTCACCTTCCCCTCTGGCGAAGAAAAATCGGTTGAGGTGGACATCAATCGCCTGGACCGCTCCGTGCATGGCCGCATCGGTGAATCGCCGCTGGCTTGTACCGATTGCCATCGCCCGGCAGCCGATTACCGCTTCCCCCACGCGCCGATCATGGCAGCCGACTTGTTCAGCTATCGCTTGGAGCGCGCAGACAGCTGCCTTCATTGCCACACCACCCCCCACCTGACCAGCCATCCTGGGCCGGAAAGCGACGAACCTGTCACCTGTATTGATTGCCACACCGCCCACGAGATCCCCGGAGCGGCCGTCTGGCAGTCCGGCGATGGCGCCATCACCTGCCTGACCTGCCACACCGACGATGATCCCCGCCGGTTGACGACCTTGATCCAGGCCGGGATGTTTGCCTCTACCCAGCCGGACAACGCCTATTGCCTGGCCTGCCACAGCCAGCCTGGGCTTAGCCTGACTTTGGCCAGCGGCGAGCAACTCGCGCTCACCGTCAGTGGAGATGATTTTGACCATTCGGTGCATGGGTTGGACAACCCCTGGCAGCCATTGAATTGCGTAGATTGCCACCAGAATTATGAGTACCCGCATGAGGCGATAACGGCCGTTACCCGCCGCGAGTATGCCCTGGAAAAATACCAGGTTTGCGCCACCTGCCACGAACAGAACTACGACCATACAATGGACAGCGTGCATGGCCTGGCTCTGGCTGAGGGCAATTTGGACGCGGCGATGTGTACCGATTGCCACAGCCCCCACGACATGCCCAGCCCCAACGACCCTCGTTCGCGCATCCCTCACACCTGCGAACAATGCCACAGCGAGGTGTTTACCGAATACGCCCGCAGTGTGCATGGCGAGGCGCTGCTGAATGCGGAAAACCCGGACGTGCCCTCTTGCACCGATTGTCATGGCGTCCACACCATCAGCGACCCGACAACGGCCGTTGCCCGCGTCAACTCCCCTCAACTTTGCGCCCAATGCCACGCCAACCCGGAACTCATGGCCCAGTACGACATCTCCCTGGACGTTTTCAACACCTACGTAGCCGATTTTCACGGCACGACTGTGACCCTGTTCGCCCACCAGGAAGATTTAGACGCACAGGTGAACGTGGCTCTCTGCGTAGACTGCCACGGCGTCCACGAGATCATGCGGGCAGACCATCCAGAATCTGGCATTCGGGAAAATTTGCTGGCGACTTGCCAGGAGTGCCACCCAACGGCGACGGCCAACTTCCCCGCCGCCTGGACCAGCCACCATCAGCCCTCCTTGCAGCACAACCAGCTAACCTTCCTGGTGACGCTTTTTTACCAGATATTCATCCCCCTGGTCTTGGGGCCACTCACCTTCCTGGTCCTGACCGATGCCTACCGTCGCTACTGGCGGCGGCATTAATTCCAGAGCAGCGCGAAGGAGAACGATGAGCGAAGAAGCGCAGGAACCCGCTGACAACCCAGAAGCGCCTGAAATGCCGGAAGCGCCTGCTCCGACGGCCGATGAAACGCCAGCCGAAACAGCCGCCGCGGAAGAAAGCGCGCCGCTGCCCGCCACCGCAGTGAAACCAGAGCGCCCGGAGCAATATCACCGCTTCCGCCTGGGTGCGCGCATCGAACACGCCATCTTGATGACCAGCTTTACCATTCTGGTCATTACTGGCATCCCGCAGATGTATGCCTGGGCCGATTGGGCCAGGTGGGCCATCAACGCCCTTGGCGGCATTGAGACGGTGCGAATCGTGCATCGCACGGCGGCTATCGTCCTCATTTTGGGGACGGTTTACCATCTGTTTACCTCCGGTTACCGCTTTTATGTCAAGCGGGAGTCTATGCGCATGATGCTCACGCCTGGAGATTTCTGGGACATGGTGGATACGGTGCGCTACAACCTCGGCTTGAGCGACAAGCATCCGAAGATGCCCAAATTCAATTTTGGCGAGAAGTTGGAGTATTGGGCGGTGGTGTGGGGAACGGCCGTTATGATTGTCACCGGTTTCATGCTCTGGAACCCCATCTCTACCACCGCCATCCTGCCCGGCGAGGTTATCCCGGCCGCCAAAGCCGCCCATGGCTATGAAGCGCTCCTGGCGGCCCTGGCCATCATCATCTGGCACATGTACAACGTCCACGTCAAGTTCTTCAACCCCAGCATCTTCACCGGCTATTTGCCGCGTGAACAGATGGAAGAGGAACACGCCCTGGAATTGGAGCGGTTGGAGGCTGGCGGCACGCCCTGGCCGGAGGTGGATCTGCCGGTCCTGGTGGAGCGGCGGCGCAAATACCTGATCTTCACAGCGGTGGCGGGCACGTTGATGCTCATCTTTATCTACTGGGCCTTCACCTATGAGCAGACGGCCATTGAAACTGTGCCGCGTGGTATGCGTGAGGCGATGGAGATGTTTGCGCCAGCCGGCTAAAACAGCTTCTATGATTGTTAAGGAGGAAATGACTATGTTCCCACGAAGAGGTGTACGGAGGTGGCCGGTAACGGCCGTTTTCCTTCTCCTGGCGCTCATTCTTGTTGCTTGTGCCCAGGAGCCGGTAGAAGTCGAAGTCACCCGCGTCGTCGAGCGCGTTGTCGAACTGCCTGGCGAAACGGTTGAAGTTGAAGTCACTCGGATTGTCGAGGTCGAAATTGCCCCCGAAGTAGAGGAGGTCTACATCCCCTTCCACGAAGAATGGCAAAACTCCGCGCATGGCGACATCGCCGCGGCGGCTTTCAACTACTGGAACGCCTCAGACGACCAGGCAGTGCCGGTCGCCTGCGCCAAATGTCACAGCACCCACGGCTTCCTCGATTTCCTGGGGGCCGATGGCAGCGAATTCGGCGTTGTCAACGAACCAGCCGCTCTCGGCTCCGTCGTCACCTGTGAGGCTTGTCACAACAACGTCGCCGTCGGTTTGGAAAGCGTCACCTTCCCCTCCGGGCTGGAGGTTCATGGTCTAGGCTCCGAGGCGCGCTGTATGCAGTGCCACCAGGGTCGGGCCTCCACGGTGCAGGTGAACGCCTCCATTGAACGCGCCGGGCTTTCGCTAGACGATTTGGACGCCAGCAGCCCTGACCTCGGTTTCACCAACATCCACTACTTTGCCGCCGCCGCTACACAGTATGGCGCGTTGGCCCAGGGCGGGTATGAGTATCCGGGGAAGGTGTATGACGGCCGTTTTGAACACGTCGAACCCTACCAAAAATGTATAGACTGCCACAACCCCCATACCCTCGAAGTGGAGCCAGCCCAGTGCGTCACCTGCCACGAAAACGTCCGCGAAACCCGCGACTTTGTCAACATCCGCACCTTTGGCTCCATGGCCGACTTCGACGGCAACGGCAATCTGAACGAAGGCATCTATTACGAAATCGTTGGCTTGCGGGAAATCCTCTACGCCAGTATGCAAACCTACGCCAGAGAAGTGGCCGGCACGCCCATTGGCTACTATTCGGCTGCCCATCCCTATTTCTTCATAGACACCAACGACGATGGCCAGATTTCGGCCGATGAAGGCGTCGGCGCAAACCGGTTCAATGCCTGGACCCCCCGCCTGGCAATGGCTGCCTACAACTACCAGGTCTCCTACAAAGATACCGGGGCCTACATGCACAACGCCAAATACATCATTCAACTGCTCTATGACTCCATCGAAGACCTGAACTCCGTTCTCTCCGCCCCCTTCGACGTCAGTTCGCTGCGCCGCATTGATCACGGCCATTTCGCCGCCACAGAGCAGGCTTTCCGCAATTGGGACGCGCAAGGGGCTGTCCCGGCGACGTGCGCCAAATGCCACAGCGCCGATGGCCTGCCCTTCTTCCTGGCCAACAACGTCCACATCGCCCAAGCCCCCTCGAACGGTCTGAAATGCACCACCTGCCACACCGATACCACCACCTTCGCCGTCTATGAAGTGGAATCAGTCACCTTCCCCAGCGGCGCGGTTCTGTCGCTTGATTCAACCAGCAACACCTGCCTCAATTGCCATCAAGGGCGTGAATCCACCGTCAGCATGAACCGGTTGATGAGCAACCTGGAGCCAGACGAACAAGCGGAACAGCTCCGTTTTCTGAACATCCATTACTTCGCTGCCGGGGCCACATTGTTTGGCACGGAGGCCCAGGGCGCGTATGAATACGCCGGGCGGGAATACCTTGGCCGTAACCCGCATGTGCCTGCCTTCGATACCTGCACTGAATGCCATTCCACCCACGCCCTGGAAGTGAAGTACCAGACCTGTACCAACTGCCACGAAAATGTGGATTCGCTGGACGACCTGCGCGACATCCGCGTGCGTCCCATTGATTATTCTGGCAATGGTGATGCGCAACAGGGTCTCTACTACGAAATTGCTACTCTGAAGGAACTGCTCTACGAAGAGATTGTGACCTATGCGCGTGAAATGGGTGCGCCGATCATCTATTCTTCGGCTGCCCACCCCTACTTCTTCAACGACCTGAACGACAATGGCGTTCTAGACGAAGATGAGCGAGGCGCGGCAAATCGCTACAATGCCTGGACGCCGCGCTTGCTCCGCGCTGCGTATAATTACCAGTATGCTTCTAAAGACCCTGGCGCGTTTGCCCACAATGGCCTTTATATCATCCAGGTTCTCCAGGATAGTCTGGCGGATCTGGGCTATAACACGTCGGGCATGATCCGGCCGGCCGCGCAAAACTAATATCGTCTAACCGTCTAACCACGTAACAAAAAACCTCCTGACAAGCTGATTGCCAGGGGGTTTTTTTGTTTTTCAGCAGACTGTGCGATTACGGATGTGCTTGCCAATAGGCGTCTAAGCGGCTCATCGCATAGCCGACCAACAAAACGAAGAGAAACGGAAGCGCTAACCGTAGAACGAAGAAGGCAGCGATGGTTAGAGTTGCCAATAACTCATCCACAACACACCTCCTTTTGGGGCGTGATCCTTTTCAAAAAAGGATCGCGCTATTACTGTTGCATCTGGGCTTTTCGCTGCCAGTGGGCATCCAGACGATGTAGGGTAAAACTGACCAGGGCTAGGATCAGAAAGGGCAGACCCAGCCGGATCAGAAACATAATAAAAACAGATAACGTGGGCAGTACTTCGTTCATCAAATGCCTCCCTGATTTGCATTGCTGCCTGAATGATACTTACAGCATAGCAGGCTGAGAGGCGTATCACCATTGGGTAAATTCCCCAACTTTTTGCTGGTCGGAGGGTGTGTTGAGCAGACTGGGTATGATTTGCTGCTGTTTTGCTGGTGGGATGGGGTGTTTTACCCATACCGATGTCTCTGGGGGGGTGCTTGGTTCAGGGTGGTTTGCTAAAAAAACGAATGGCTCGCCAAAGCCAAAGCGCCATCGTGAACGATTTGTGGGTTCAACAGGTGGAGAAACCAGGTTTAGCTGACGGTGATCAACCCTTTTTCGATGGCGTATTTCACCAGTTCTACCCGGTTGTGTAGATTTAGTTTGCGCATGATGTTTTCCCGGTGGCGGTCTACGGTTTTGACGCTGATGACCAACTTCTCGGCAATTTCCCGGTTGGTGTGGCCTTCTGCGATGGCGATCAAGACCTCTCGTTCGCGTGGGGTTAGCCCGGTAACGGCCGTTTCCTCATCGCCCCCCTCCCCATCACTCCGTTGCAAGAAATCCTGCACCAACAACTTGGCCAGGCTGGGATAGAGAAACGCCTGACCCTGGCTCACCGCCCGAATCGCCGAGACCAGATCGTCTGGCGCAGCCCGTTTGGGCACGTAGCCAGAAGCCCCGGCATTGAGCATCTCGAAGAAGTATTGTTCGTCTTCGTGCATCGTCAGGGCGAGAACGGCCGTTTCCGGGCTGGCTTCCTTGATCCGGCGCGTCGCTTCAATGCCACTCATGCCCGGCATCGCCACGTCCATGATCACCACGTCTGGCCTGGTTTGAGAAACGGCCGTTAGCGCTTCTGAGCCGCTGCCAGCTTCGGCCACAATCTCCATATCCTCTTCCGCTAAAAACAACATCCGCAGCCCGGCCCGGACAATCTCATGGTCATCCACCAGCAATAATCTGATTTTGCTCATCTTCTCTTCCCTCCAAAACCAGCGGGACACAGACCCGAATCTGCACGCCATATCCCGGCGCAGAACGAATGGTGCAGCGGCCGCCTAACAACGCTGCCCGCTCCCGGATGCCGCTCAGCCCCCAACCTGCCTCCTGGTCGGGCAGCGGCTTCCGGCTGAAACCCCGCCCATCATCCACCACAACCAGGCAGACCCGGCCCACGCGATACCAGAGGCGAACGTCTGCCCGGCTGGCCTGGGCGTGTTTAGCCACGTTTGTCAACCCTTCTTGAACAATGCGGAACAAGGCCATCTCATATTCCGGTGGCAGCCGATACGTCTCGCCGCGCACGCTCAGATTGGCCCGGATGGCGTAATGGTTCTCAAACTCGCGCACGTACCATTGCAGCGCCGCCACCAGCCCTAAATCATCGAGCTGCGACGGCCGTAGATCGGAAATGATGTGGCGCAGTTCGGCCAGGGCGTTGGTGGCGTATTGCTCTAATTCGCGTAGATGACGCTGCGTTGCCTCGGTGTTATTCGGGACCAGTTGCCGGACCCCGCGCAGACCTAGAGCAACGGCCGTTAACGATTGGCCCGTCGCGTCATGCAACTCACGGGCGATCCGCTTCCGCTCCGCCTCCTGAGCGTTCACAACCTGCCGCAGCAGTTCCGCCAACGTTTTCTCCCGCTGTTGCAGCGCTTCGTTCAACCGTTCCAACTCCTGACCGGTCCGCCGCTCCAGCGCCAAAGCAGCCGCCTGCGCCTCCAGCCGGGCCTCATTGGCCGCCTGTAGCCGTCGCTGCCCTTCGATCTCAAAAGCATTTAAAGCGCGAAACATAAAAACAGCCAATAACGTGGCCATAGCCGCTCGGAAAAGCTGTACCGGCACGCCAAACCAATCCAAAAAAAGCTGGCTGTTTACATAATTCGAGGGGAACAGCGCCGTCTCCTGTACAAAAAGCTGCCCCGCCGCCCCATACAAAAAAATAGCGCTGGCGCACCACACCAGATCGCGGCCAAACTGATCTAGCTGATACTGGCGAAAAGTGCGCTGCTGCACCATCAAAGCCCAGGTTGCCAGCAGCGCCGCCGGAATGCCAAGCACGTAACGACTCACGACATCCGCCAGGGTAAAACCCTCCGGAAACCCGGGGCGGAATGTCAGATGGGCCAGGCCAATGCCCCCAAGCCAGACCAGCAGAATCACGAGGCTGCTATACACGATCCATTTGCGGGTGTCTTTCTCCGGGACAAGCAGCAAAATGCCAAAGAGGGAGAGCAGATAAAACGAAACCACCAGGGTAGACAGCCGGATCGTTTCCTCAAAAACACCGGGCGCGTAAGTTGGGTCCAGCGCGGCGATCTTTTGGAACATCTCATACCATTCATGCAGGCCGTGGATGATCCCAAAGAGGGCCAACGGCCGGATCGCCTGGACAAAGCGAAACTCCGACGCGCGCCGACTGGACAGCCATAAAGCCAAACCCATCGAAAAAAATGCCAATCCGTAGAAAAAGAAGATGGCGATGATGTTTTCGACCAGGTAAGCGGAAATCGGATTCATAGGACGTTTTTCACGTTATCGCGCAAATTTCGCGGTTTCCTCACCCCTATTCAATAGACATTATCGGTAATAAGCATTTATCCGCAGATTCACGCAGATTCCACAGATTTTTTCTGCTCAATCTGCGTGAATCTGCAAAATCTGCGGATTGATATTTTGACATAAGGTTGATCCCAATACTGTCTAATTCCCCCGTAAGGCATCCCAGAGGAAATTGGCGGAATGGCCGACAGAGGTGGCAAGAGGCCAGCGCACCTGATTGGGTGCAGCGCGGAAGATCTGCCACATCGTCTGCAATAATTCAGCCGTTTCCAACCGGTTGGAAAGATAACCCTGCCATTGGGCCGGGGGAAGGGCGAAGAAGGTGGCGAAGAATGCCTGGATTTGTTGCTCGTCGAAACGGAGCATGTTGGCCAGGCCAAAGAGGTAGAGATTGCGGCGGCGGATTCGTTCTGGCGACCAGAGCGCCTGCCAGGCGGCCCCGGCCGTTTCCAGGGGGCCGCTGTCTGGCCTGGCCAGGGCGGCGGCGATGACCTGGGCTATTTCCGGGGCGCGGCGCAGCGCTTCGCCCACCTGATAGCCGGATGCGGGGTGGACCATGCTGGCCGCGCCGCCATACCCAAAGATGGGTTGGTCCAAATGGGGCAGGGGTAAATCCATCGGGAAGAGGCAATGCTCGACGTGCTGCTGCTCGACCAATTCAACTCCCTGGGCGGCGAGCCGCTGCCAAAGGCGTTGCTCTAAGGCTTCGTAGCTGATGGGCGGTGAATAGGCCAGCGAGGTTTCCTCGACGAAGTAGACCCCATCACCAAAGTCCATCGCGTAAAGAAACGTCGGTGGCGCTTGCCGGTCTTCGTCGTTAAGGTGGTTGGCGCGGTAGTCCATCAGGACAAGTTGCCCAGGCCGGACTGGGGGACGGTTGAAGCGGCCGATGACGCCGTAGGCGGCCTGGAAGGAGGGGGAGGAGGCTAACGGCCGTTGCACAAACACCGGCTTGTGCCCACTGGCATCCACCACCAGCCGGGCGCAAATTGCCTCGCCCTCCCTGGTCGCCACCTGAGAATGGCCCACAAAATGTTGAATGCCGGCAGCCAGCCCTTGCGTCCACACGACCCCACGCTCGCGTCCCTGCCGGAGCAATTCGCCTTGCAGCCCGGCGTTGTCGAAGAGGCCGTAAGCGCGGTGGAGAGGGATTTCCTCGGAAAGGGCGTAAACGCTGGCGCTTTGCCATTGGCGACCGAGCCAGTCAGAGGTTAACCCGGAACCTTCCAGTTCGTCCAGCCAGATGCCGTAGGTGTTGGGCCAGGGGGTGTCGGGTGGGATGGGGTTGAGGCCGGCGACCCGTAGGCCCGTCTCGGCCAGGGTAGCGGCCAGGGCCAGCCCGGCTGGGCCGGCCCCGATCAATAAAACGTCAACAATCTTTGCGTCTGCCTTCATGCGCCTACTTTAGCGCAAGAAGCGCAGGGCGCAAGATTCTTACTCTGGCGCGCCGCTTGGAGCGTGGCGGTGTTTCAGGGTGTTCCGGTAGCGCAGCATGAGCCAAAACCAGGCAGTGAAGACGAAAACGGCCGTTGCCGAAACCGCCACCTCCGTCCAGGTGCGAAAAGGAACAAGCCAGAGCGTCGTCAGCAACTCTGCCGAGATCAGTACCAGCAAAAAGTTGATCACACTGTATCGGCTCAAACGAGTCGTGACAAATGCGCCGACAGGCGCGCCAATGATCACCACAGGCATAGCCACCAGCCAATAATTCCACATACCGCCGATGTCTTGCAGCACAACGCCATGCAAAAAGAAGCCAACCCAGGAATTGATGGCCATGACGATGACCGTGGTGGGCACGCTCACTTTTTCATTCAGGCCAAAGGCCAGCGTCAGCAACATAAAAGTCAGCGCGTCTATGCCGGAGCCAACCTGCGCCGCAAAGAGGCCGCCGAAAACCCCGACAGCGGCAAACGCCGCCCTATAGCGCCATCCCCAGCCCGGTAAATCATCACGCGGTCTCCATTTCATCACGTAAGTGGAGAGAAACAGCGCCACGCCAAAAGCGGTGGTGACAAAGGTGAACAGCACTTTTGGGTAAGGGCTAGGGATGATCAGCCAAAACGCGCCGAGAATATGCCCAAAAACACCGCCAAGTGACACCCAAATGATCACTTTCGGCAAGACACGAATGCGCCGGGTGAGGATGAAGATAGAAGCCATCCCCATGCCGAAGGATTGGATCATGAGGGAGAAGGTGCGGGCATTGGCGGATTCGATGTGCAGCACTTTGGTAAAGACAGGGAAAGCAACTGCGCCTCCACCCTCAGCCGTCGCGCCTGCTACGAAGGAGCCAAACATCATGGTGATGGTGGCGGGCCAATAGTCGCGGAATAGTGCCCAGTTTTGGCTGAGGCTCATGAACATGATCCAGTTGAAGTAGATAAAGAGAACCAGCGCCGGATAGATCCGGAGGCGGTTTCGCTCGTACCATTTGCTCAACGGCGTTTGACTGCTGATTGACAGGGTTGTGCTTCGCATTTCATCCTTTTTCTATGACAGCAATTCTAATTTTGTGGGGGCGGCAGGGGTGGGGCGCTTTTGCCAATGACCAGCGCTTTGTCTCCTGCCCCAACGATGATGGTAAGCGTTCAGACCTGACAGGTTTTTCTCGTTCAATGAGGAAGCTCATGAGGCCAAAACCTGTCAGGTCTTTGGTATGGCTGAACCCTTAC
>CAYONK010000002.1:0-35574 GCA_964405285.1 uncultured Ardenticatenaceae bacterium | reverse complement strand
ACGCAAAGCACTCGGCCACCGACGCCGGGAAGAGCAGCACATTCTGCGTGTCCCCATGCCCCAGGTAATAGGTAAAAATGACATCTCCCTGACTGGTGCGCGTCGGCAAGCCGGTGCTTGGCCCCACGCGCTGCACGTCCCAGATCACGGCCGGCGTCTCCGAGAAATAGCCCAGCCCGGCGAACTCCGCCATCAAGGAAATGCCCGGCCCGGAAGTGGCCGTCATCGCTCGCGCTCCGGCCCAGCCCGCCCCCAAGATCATGCCGATAGCCGCCAACTCATCCTCCGCCTGCACCACCGCGTAGGTCGGCTTGCCTGTCTCCGGGTCGCGGCGCAGGCGCGGCAAATAGACGTTCAGGGCGTCAATCAGGCTGGTGGAGGGGGTGATGGGGTACCAGGCGGCAAAGGAAACGCCGCCAAAGACCGCGCCCAGGGCGGCCGCTTCGTTGCCGGTGATCAAGAGTTGCCCGCCGGTGGCGTCCATCGGCTCCACCCGGTATGGGTCTGTTTTCTCCAGATTCTCTTCCGCCCAGGCATGGGCCGCCCGGACCACCTGCATATTGGAATCCACCAGTTTGCGCTTGTTTTGGAAATGGACGGCCAACGCTTCATCAATCTTCGCCAGCGGGATGGTTAAGAGATGGGCCAGCGCCCCAACGTAGACCATATTGGCGATGTAGTCGCCCAATTTACCCTTCTGCCCGCTTTCCGCCACGAATTGGCGCACCGGTACTCCGTAGGTGATGATGTCGTCGCGCTGCGGCCGGCTGCGCCAATCGGCGTTATACAGACAGACCCCACCGGGCGGCAAATTGCCCACATCCTGATGCAGCGTCGCCTCGTTAAAGGCCACCAGAATCTCATTCGTCTCGCGCCGCGCCACATATCCCTCATGGCTCAGGCGGATGTGATACCAGGTAGGCAAGCCCTGGATGTTGGACGGAAAGATGTTCTTGCCATTCACCGGCACGCCCAGGCGAAAGATCGCCCGCAGCAGGGCCATATTCGCCGTCTGGCTGCCCGTGCCGTTCACCGTCGCCACCACAATGGCAAAATCATTCACGATAGGCGCTGCTTCGCTTCCCATGTTTTCCCCTGAAAACAATGAACAGTGAACAGTTAACAATCAACTGTTCACCGTTCACTGTTCACCGTTTACTGTTGATTGTTAATTGTTAATTCACGGTCCAGACGTCGCCTGAGTGGTACAACGCCGCCAGATCGCCTGTGCCGCGTTTCTCCTGCGCCTGCCGCACCTGCCCCATCAGCTCTTCGGTGTAGGTTGGCTTCCGCACCTGGCGAATGATGCCCATGGGCGGCGGGTAGTTAGGATGCTCCATGTGGGCCAGGATGTAGGCCAACTCCTGCGAGGCCTCGTCGTGGACGATCAAATCCTTTTCGCTGAATTCGTCGCCTAAATCCACCACTTCCGGCTTGAAGCCATTGAGACGGACGCCCATGTTGTTGTCCCGGCCGAAGACCAGGGGCTTTCCATGCTCCAGATAGATCACATGGTCGGCGCGGGTGCGGCGGTCGTCCAGCCCATCCCATTCATTGGGATTGAAGATGACGCAGTTCTGGTAAATTTCGATGAAGGAGGTTCCCTGATGCTTCGCGGCCGCTTCCAGCACTTCGCCCAGGTGTTTGGTGTCGGTGTCCATTGTCCGGGCGACGAAGGTGGCCTCGGCTGAAAGCGCCAGGGTGAGCGGGTTGAGCGGTTGCTCGATGGACCCCATCGGCGAGGATTTGGTCTTGTGGCCCTTGCGCGAGGTGGGGGAGTATTGCCCTTTGGTCAGGCCATAGATGCGGTTGTTGAAGAGCAGGATGTTCAGGTTGACGTTGCGCCGCACGGCGTGGATCAGGTGGTTGCCGCCGATAGACAGCCCATCTCCGTCGCCGGTGATCACCCAGATGCTCAGGTCGGGGTTGGCCGCCGCCAGCCCGGAGGCCAGCGTCGGGGCGCGGCCGTGGATGCTGTGGATGCCGTAGGTGTTCATGTAGTAGGGGAAGCGGCTGGAGCAGCCGATGCCGGAGATGAAGACGATCTTCTCTTTGGGAATGCCCAGTTCCGGCATGACTTTCTGCATCTGGGCCAAAATCGCGTAATCGCCGCAGCCGGGGCACCAGCGCACCGTCTGGTCGGAGACGAAATCTTTGCGGGTCAGTTCTAATGTAATCGGTTCAGTCATGGTTTAGTTCCTGTTTTGATCAGTGTATGAGTGTATGAGTGTATGAGTGTATGAGTGTATGGGTGCGTAGTGAGCGATCTGTTCACTGTTTACTGTTTACTGTTCACTCGAAATACGACACCAGTTTCTGGTACACCTCACTGATCTTAAAGGGGCGGGCGTGCAGTTTGGGGTAGGAGATGATATTGCCCAGGCCATACGTGCCGCGCAGGACGAAGGCGAGTTGGCCGTTGTTCAATTCCGGCACGACGATGCGCTTGTAGCTGCGGAGGATGCTTTCCAGGTTGCGGGGGAAGGGGTTGAGCAGGCGCAGGTGGGCGTGGGCGACATCGTAACCGGCGTTTTGGGCGCGGGCAACGGCCGTTCTCACCGCCCCATACGTCCCACCCCAACTGATAACCAACAGGTCGCCGCTCTCCGGGCCAAACACATCCTGCTCCGGGAACACGTCCGCCAGCCGGGTCACCTTTTCCGCCCGCAGGTGGATCATCTCCTCGTGGTGGCGCGGGTCATAGGAGACATTGCCGGTGATCGGCGCTTTCGCCAGGCCACCGATGCGGTGTTCCAACCCTGGCGTGCCAGGGATGGCCCAGGGCCGCGCCAGACTCTCCTCATCGCGCAAATAGGGGAAGAAGGGCGCTTCGCCATTGCTGCCGCCCGCTTTACCGGCCGGGTGGCTGAAGGCAATCGGCTCAATCTCCTCCGGGTCCGGGATGCGCCAGGGTTCCGAACTGTTCGCCAGATAGCCATCCGACAGAATGACCACCGGCGTCATCGCCCGCACCGCCAAGCGGCATGCCTCATAGGCGATTTCGAAGCAGTCGGCCGGGCCTCTGGGGGCCAATACCGGGATGGGGCTTTCGCCGTTACGTCCGTACAACGCTTGCAGCAAGTCCGCCTGTTCTGTCTTGGTTGGCAGGCCGGTGCTGGGGCCGCCGCGCTGCACATTCACCACCACCATCGGCAGTTCCAACATCAAGGCCAGGTTCATCGCCTCGCTCTTCAGAGCCAGGCCAGGGCCGCTCGTGCCGGTGACAGACAACGCGCCGCCAAAGGCCGCGCCAATCACCGAACCCATCGCCGCGATCTCATCTTCCGCCTGGAAGGTGCGCACGTCGAAGTTCCGCAGTGGGGCCAGGGCGTGCAAAATATCGCTGGCCGGGGTGATGGGGTAAGAGCCATAGAAAAGCGGCTTATCCATCTTCTTTGCCGCCGTCACCAACCCCAGGGCGATGGCCTCATTGCCGGTCACGTTGCGATAATCGCCGGTTGGCAGCGTCGCCGGCCGAATCTGGAAGCGGCGACGGAACACCTCAGTCGTTTCGCCAAAGAAATAGCCCGTCTCCAGGGCAATCCGGTTCGCCTCGGCGATCTCCGGTTTGGCCGCAAATTTGCTGCTGATCCACGCCTCGGAAGTAGACAACTGCCGGTCGAAAATCCAGAAAGTCATGCCCAGGGCGAAGAAGTTCTGGCAGCGGTCCTTTTCCTTAGTAGAAAGGGTTGTCATGTCCTTAAGCGCCTCACGAGTCAGGCTTGTCAGAGGAACTTCATGGACCTCATACCCTTTCAATGAGCCATCTTCCAATGGGTTGCTGCCATATTCCGCTTTTTTCAAGTTGGTGGGCGTGAAGGCGTCGGTATTGACGATGATGATGCCGCCCGGCTCCAGGTCGGGCAGGCTCACTTTGAGGGCGGCCGGGTTCATCGCCACCAAGACCAGCGGCGAATCGCCGGGGGTCAGAATGTCGTGCTGCGACAGATTGACCTGGAAGCCGCTGACGCCGGCCAGCGTCCCGGCCGGGGCGCGAATCTCCGCCGGGAAGTCTGGCATGGTGCTGATGTCGTTGCCGAACACGGCCGAGGTGGTGGTGAACTGGGAACCAGTCAACTGCATCCCGTCGCCGGAATCCCCGGCGAAGCGGACGACAACCGATTCCAGTTCTTCAAAATGGGTTGTGGGATTGCTCATACTATCTCCTTAAAGGTAACGTGCCGACCCTAAGGGTTTTCTGAAACCCTCAGGGTCTTAGATCAACGGCCGTTTCCATCAAATAGAGGACGCGGCTGGCAATAAACTAAAATGCTCTGTCAACAACACAAGACCCTGGTCAAACTCATTCGCCTCCAGGGCTTCAACAATACGCTCATGATAGGTCCAAACGTCCAGCCAGTATTGGTAACGCATGAAGCGCGTCAGTTCCGACGCCTCATACGCATCCCAATACGCCGAAAGCAGACCGAGGACAAAGGGGTTGTCCAGGTGGCGGAAGATGGTCATGTGGAACTGGCGGTGTTCACCATTGGGGACGTGGATCGGGTCGCCGCGCAGCTTGTCCCAGGCCAGGTTGACCAGGCGGCGCAGTTCCGCTTTGTCTTCCGGGGTGAGCAGCGTGACCGCCTGCGGCCACATGCTCTTTTCTAACGCCCGGCGCAGTTCGCTGAATTGGCTGAATTGGATTTCACCGGTTCCGAGGCCGAAGAGAACGGCCGTTAACACCGCCGGGGCAAAATCAAACCTTTCTCGCTGAATGCCGGTGCGCGTCTTCACCGACACCAGGCCGAGGCTGCGGGCTACTTCTAGCTGCTCACGCAGCTTACCCACACTGACGCCCAACTCCTCGCTGATCTGGTTGAGCGTTGGCAGGCGTTCCCCCGGTTCGATGCGGTGGTTAATCAGGTATTTGAGGAATTCAGAATCCAGTTTGTGCAGCAGCATTGCCCTTGATTTATCCAATAAATTCAATAAATTGTCTTAGCGGCATTATATCAAAATCATCCAGGGCAAACAAGCCAGCCAACTAACCAACCCATCCAACTTTCACACAAACCGCACCCGGCTGGCGAGCGGTTCGCGCCCTTTTTCCCGGCTTTCGACCGGGTAGCCGGCGGTGATGAGGCCCTGGGGCTGCCAGTCGGCCGGGAGGTCCAGCGTAGCCCGCACCACGTCGGGGCAGAAGAGAGGGGCGCAAAGCCAGCAGGCGCCCAGGCCCAGGGCGTGGGCCGCCAACAGCAGGTTTTGCCCGGCCATGGCTACGCTTTGGACGGCCATGAGCCATTCGTTGTCTTGGCGACGGCCGTCGGGATACTGGTCCATATCAGCCATTGTCAGGCAGAGCAGGATGAGCAGCGGGGCCTGGGTGAGCCGCTGGTAGGAACGGCCGGCGTCTTTTTCAATGGCTTCGGCCGGCAGGCCATCGGCGGCCAGGTCGGCGCGAAGTTGGCTGCCCATCGCCAAAGCCAGCGTTTCCTTTGCCTGCGGGCTGGCGATGACGACGAAGCGCCAGGGCTGCCGGTTGTGGGCGGAGGGGGCGGCGGTAGCGGCAATTAATAATTGCTCGATTAAATCGTCGGGAACGGGGTCCGGTTGGTAGCGGCGCAGGGAGCGCCGGGTGGTGAGCCAGGTGAGTGGGTTGGTCATGGGGGAATGGTAGCGGGAAACGGCCGTTTAAACCACAAAGCGCCTTGCGGGGAGCAAGGCGCTTTGCGGGAAGAGGAGAAAAAAAGGAGGAATTGGGGTAAAAAACTTGTTTAGTGACTGCATCAGTTTCTGTTCAGCCAACTTGACTTTATTTTAGCTAATACCCCGGATGATTTCAGGCAATTCCATTACACGGGCCATGTAAACTAGTTTACATTTCGGGTCAATCGCCGCTTCCTTGACGCTCTCTTAAGCTGCCAGTAAAATGCACGGCATGTCTGAAGTAACGCCCTCCCAAGTTGCAGCAACAAAACCATTCAATTATGGCGGACAAGCGGTTATCGAAGGTGTGATGATGCGTGGCTCACGCGCTTTGGCTGTCGCTGTGCGCGATCCACAAGGTAATATCGTCGTCCACACGGAACCGCTCAATGCCCGGATTTACGGCAGCCGTGTTGGCAGGTTGCCCTTTGTTCGTGGGCTGACAATGCTGTGGGATGCCCTGGGATTAGGCATTAAGAGCTTGTTGTTCTCGGCAGAGGTGGCCATTGAAGAAGAAAATAAAGAGGCTGCTTCGGGGAAAGAGGCGGCCAAAGTTTTTGAGGGGCCAATGCAATGGGGGACTGTGGCGCTCTCGCTAACTTTTTCAATTTTGCTCTTCTTTGTATTTCCCACGTTTGTGGCCCGGCTGGGGGTAAACCTCACCGGATTGAGCGATTACCATGTGTTGGAGAACTTGATCGAAGGGCTGGTCCGGCTGGCTTTGTTGATTGGTTACGTCTGGGTCATTGCGTTCATGCCGGACATCAAGCGTTTGTATCGGTATCATGGCGCGGAGCATAAGACGATTAATGCGTATGAAGCAGGCGCCGCGTTGACGCCGGCCAACGTGGCCCGTTTCCCTTTGGAACATCCACGTTGTGGCACGGCTTTTTTGTTGACGGTGGTGGTTATTTCTATCCTTATTTATAGCTTGCTGCCGCCAATGGGCTTGGGGCTGCGCATGGCGTCGCGGGTGCTGCTGCTGCCGGTAATCGCGGGCGTGGCTTATGAATTTTTACGCTTTTCGGCGGCTCATCAGGGCAACGCCCTGGTGCGCGTTCTCACTAAACCGAACCTGGCTTTGCAGCGGTTAACAACAGCCGAGCCGGATGAGTCTATGCTGGCGGTGGCGATTACTGCTTTTGAACGGATGATGGCGTTTGAGCATGGGGAAGAGAGGGTCCCGGAAACGGCCGTTCTCATCAAAACCCCAGTGACTGATCCAATTACCTGAGCGGGTACATAGCGATGGCGACACGAAAGAAGGCAGCAGAAAAACAAAACGAGGCTGGTCTGGCCTACTTCAATAACTGGGAAATAGAAGAGGCAATCGCTGCTTTCCAGGCGGCCGTCGCCGATGACCCGGACAACCCGGAATATCTGCTCAACCTGGCCCGCGTCTTCGCCCGCAGCGGCGATTACGAGCAGGCAATGTTGGCTCTGGGGCGGTATTTACAGGCGGAAACAGCCGGAGACGTGGCCGCCCGTTTTGAACGCCTCTTCTCTTCTTCGCTAGATGAAGTAGAAACCCTGCTGATCGAAGCGATGCGCCGCCTGGACTTTTCAATCGCTCAGATTGGCAAAGGCATTCAGATGTGGCTGGAGTTTCGCATTATGCTGGGCCGACGGCCGTTTCGCATCCCCAAACCCGAACTATGGGCCGCTGCCATCACCTATGCCGTCGTCAAGGTCAACTTCATCAACCTGCGGCGCATAGACGTGGCCGACGCCTACGGCGTGACCGAACGCGCCTTAAAAGAGAAATATGAAGAAGTCGTGCAGACGCTCGACTTAATGCCCGCCGACTACCGCTATTTTGCCGGAGAGCAAAACCCACTGGACAAAC
This sequence comes from uncultured Ardenticatenaceae bacterium, assembly GCA_964405285.1. Classification (GTDB taxonomy): domain Bacteria; phylum Chloroflexota; class Anaerolineae; order Promineifilales; family Promineifilaceae; genus Leptovillus. The sequence goes on along the minus strand of CAYONK010000002.1, from coordinate 28,079 downwards.
TCGTCGAAGCCGCCCGCCTTTTGGAAGAGCTAGACCGCGACTTTCAAGAAGATTAAGACAAAAAAGGAGATTGGCGGTTAGAGATTGGCTCAATCTCTAACCGCCAATCTCCAATCTCCAATCTCTTCTTTCACAACCCCCGTTTCGTCTCCTCAACCAGATGATCCACCACCGCCTGAAGCGCCTCGGTGCGGTTTTCGTCGCCGCCGTGTTTCAGATAGACAGCCACCTGCCGGTCAGCGCTGGTCCCGTTCTTCAAGATAGTGCGGACGTATTCCACCTCGGCGCGGCTGCCCAGATCGTCCACCACGTCGTCCAGCAATTCCAGCAACTCCTCCATCAAAAAGTGGAAAGGAACCGCCTCTTCCAAACCAAAATCAATGAGATCCCCTTGGATGCCATAGCGCACAGCGCGCCATTTGTTTTCGGTGATGTGCATGTGGCGATAATGTCGCCAGGAGAGGTTTTGCTTACGCAGTTTCAGCAGCTTGGCGCAAATGGCCTGGAATAGCGCTGCCATACAGACACACTCATCTACTGTTGTGCAGATGTCGGTGATGCGGAATTCCAGGGTATCGAACAAGGGATGCGGCCGGATGTCCCACCAAATTTTTGCTGTGGTGTTTGATTTGCCAAAAGAGCCAACTTTGCCCAGGGTGCGCTCGTAGCTTTTGTATTCTGCCCAGGAGCTAAAGGAGTGGGGGATGCCGGTACGCGGCAGCTGCTCGAAGACGACGCTGCGGTAAGATTTGAGACCCGTGTGACGACCGTGCCAAAATGGTGAGCTGGTGGAGAGGGCCAGCATGTGGGGCACGAAGTAACGCGCCTGGTTCATGACCTCGATCATCAAATCTTTATCTTCCGGTTCGCTGCCAAAACCAACGTGGACGTGCATCCCAAAGATGAGTAAGCGCCGGGCGACGCCCTGCATGTCGTCCAGCAGCTCCTTGTAGCGCGTGCCTTCGGTGATGTGCTGCTCATCCCAACGGGCAAAAGGGTGGGTAGAGGCAGCGGCAATGGCCAGCCCATTTTCCTCGGCCATTTTGGAGACGGCGCGGCGCAGGCGGATGACCTCGGCCCGCACCTCTTTGACATTGCGGCAGACGTGACTGCCCACTTCCACCTGGGATTGCATGAATTCTGGTTTGAGATTAAGGCTGGTGGGCCGCGCTTTATCCTGAGAGAGCAATTCGGAAATGTAGGAATACAGGTTGCGGCTGGCAGGATCAATGATCTGGTACTCTTCTTCGACGCCTAAGGTTAACGGGGGGGTAGACAGGGACATGGACCTCTCCTTATGAAATTGGGGCAAGAATCAAACCAATATGACGTTGTGGGCTTGTGGGAAGCGAACGTTACGCAGTAGTTTAGAGGGGAATAGGGGATGTGGCAAGAGGGGAAGATGGGTCCAATCTCCGGGATTGGACCCATCTTGATTCTTACGCCCAATTGCGCAATAACTCTGTCAGCAGACGCACGCCAAAGCCGACGCCGCCGGCCGGAACGTAGCCTTTCGCTTTCTCCGTCAGGGCCATCCCGGCGATGTCCAGGTGCGCCCAGGGATAGTCGGTGAACTCTTTAAGGAAGATGGCGGAGGTGGCTACGCCACCCATGCGTCCGCCGGAATTCTTCATGTCGGCCACGTCTGATTTAATCGCTTTCTTATAATCGTCCCAGAGGGGCAGCGGCCAGAGGCGTTCGTGGGTTGCTTCGCTGGCGGCCAGGAGCCGGTCGCGCAGCGCGTCGTCACTGCTGAAGAGGCCGGCCGCCATGCCCATGCCCAACGCGACGACGCACGCGCCGGTGAGGGTAGCCAGGTCTATAACGGCCGTTGGCTCATACCGCTTTGCATAAACCAGCGCATCGGCCAGGACCAACCGTCCCTCCGCATCTGTGCTGATGATCTCAATCGTCTTGCCATTGCTGGCCTGGATCACGTCGGCCGGGCGGTAAGCGAGAGCGTCTGGCATGTTCTCCGTGCAGGGCGTGATGCCGATCACCCGCAGCGGCAGGTTGAGTAGCCCCACCACCTCCATCGTCCCTAAAACGGCCGCCGCCCCGCCCATGTCTGACTTCATGCTGGGCATATGCTCCGGCCCTTTCAACGAGAGGCCGCCGGTGTCGAAGGTGATCCCCTTGCCCACCAGGACGATGGTCGGCAGGTCTTCCCGTTCGCCATTATGTTCCAGGACGATGAATTTGGGTGGGAACCCGGCCCCCTGAGCCACCGCCAGAAACGCGCCCATCCCCTGCTTCGCCGCCCATTTGCGCCCGCCGACGGTCAGGTTGAAGCCATACGCTTCGGCAATGCGGGCCGCTTCCTGGGCCATCCGTTTGGGCGTGGCGACATTGGGCGGCATGTTCACCAGGTCACGGGCCAGGTAAACTCCGGCGGCGATGGCTTCGGCTGCTTGCAACCCTTGCTCCAGTTCGCCCAATTTGCCCTCGTCAAACTCCACCAGGGTGAAGGTCTCAACGTCGTGGGGCGCTTCGGCCGTCTGTTTGGGCGCGTCGTAGGCGTAGAGGGCGAGCAGCGCCCCTTCGAGGGTGGTCTGGGCGGCGGCGGCGACGGGCAGGCCGCCAATACCGGCTCCGTGGACGATGCTGGCGACGTGCCGCGCCTTCAGCTCGCGGGCGCGCAGCGCAGCGGCGGCCGACGCCTGGCGCACTCCTTCCAGATCGAAGGTGTCGGCCTCACCCAGGCCGACGACCAGCACGCGCTGGGCGGGGATGGCCCCACGCGGATAGAGGACGGCGATCTCGCCCGCTTTACCGCTGAGGTCGCCAGCGGCGATCAGGTCGCTAATCGCGCCGTCGAGGGCCTGGTCTACCGCGCCGGTCGCCCCACCAGGGGTGGTGACGCCGGAAAAGAGGTTGACGATGAGGGTGTCGGCTGGGTATTCTTGGATTGCGCCGGAGGCGATTTGCAGGGCCATGAGGTTCTCCTGAATGGTGAATGGTGAATGATGAATGATGAATGGTGGTGATTGTAGCGGGAAACGGCCGTTTGCGGTAGAAAAGCGATCATTCCTGGACCGGCTACCGGCCACCGGCTACCGGCCACTCTGGAGGCACTATGAACCTGTTAATTTTAGGCGGTACACGATTTGTCGGGCGGGCGCTGGTGGATGCGGCGCTGGCAGCCGGGCACGAGATCACATTGTTCAACCGGGGGCAGAGCAATCCCGATCTGTATGATGGATTGGAGCAGTTGACGGGCGACCGGGACGGCGGGCTGGACGCGCTGCGCGGGCGGCGCTGGGACGCGGTGATAGACACCTGCGGCTATATGCCCCGGCTGGTGGGCGATTCGGCCCAGCTGCTGGCGGACACGGTGGACCATTACACCTTCATCTCCACCATCTCCGTCTACCGGGCGCTGGACCGGCCGGGCATTATGGAAGATTATGAACTGGCGACGATGCCGGACGAGACGGTGGAGGAGATTACGGGGGAGACGTATGGCCCGCTGAAGGTGTTGTGCGAGAAGAAGGTGGATGAGGTGATGGGCAACGGCCGTTCGCTCCACATCCGCGCCGGTCTCATCGTCGGCCCCCACGACCCAACCGACCGCTTTAGCTATTGGCCGTACCGGGCGGCGCGGGGCGGCGAAATCCTGGCCCCCGGCAACCCGGACGCGCCGGTGCAGTTTATAGACGCCCGTGACCTGGCCGCCTGGGTGGTTCAGGCGACGGCCGAGCGGCTTTCCGGTCCGTTCAACGCCACCGGCCCGGCGTACCGCCTGTCTATGCGCGATGTGTTGGAATGCTGCCGGGCGGCGGTCGAAACGGAGAGCAGCCTGAGCTGGGTAGACGAGTCGTTTTTGTTGGCGCAAGGGGTGCAGCCCTGGACTGACTTGCCCTTGTGGCTTACCGGCCAGGAGGCAGAAGGCTTTGGCGCGGTGGATTGCGGCAAGGCGCAGGCGGTGGGACTGACGTATCGTCCCTTGATCGAGACGGTGCGGGATACGTTGGGCTGGCTCAACGGCCGTTCTCCCGATCACCCCTGGCGCGTGGGCTTAACGGCCGTGCGCGAAGCGGAACTGCTGCAGCTCTGGAAAGATCGCAGTTGAGAGAGAATGGGACACAGATTTTCACAGATTTTTATCTGTGTGCATCTGTGAAAATCTGTGTCCCTAAACAACATTTACAGGAAAAGCGAGCGCTGCCGGTGCGTTTCCAGGGCTAACTGGCCGGTGTAACGGAGGATAACGGCCGTTTCCGGCGCTGCCATCTCCCCATCCCGCACTTCAATTTCCCGGTCGCTCAACAAATCAACATAGTGTCCATCAGGTAAGGGGGTGGGCAGCGTCTCAATGGCCCCGGCTACGTTGAAGACGCCGTACAGCCCTTCATCCCTATTTTGCCAGTGGGCGGTGATGGCGGGAACGGCCGTTATCAGCCCAAACTGCCCCTCAACCTGCGCCGCGTCCTTCTTCAGTTTGCCCAACCGCGTCAGGAACGATTGCAGCCCATAGTCGCGCCAGATCACCTTGTCCACGTCGAACAGGCCCGGCGTGTGGCTGTTCTCCGACTCCTGCCCGGCGTAAATCAGGAAGGCCCCTTCGTTGAACGCCTGGAAAGCGGTCCAGGCGAGCGCCTGCGCCCGGCTGGCGGCCCGCTTCATGATGCGCGGCTGATCGTGGTTTTCCACGCAGCGCATTTTGATAGTGTGGGCCGGGTAGATGCCCTTTTGGAAGTCGAGGGCGGCGACGTAGAGGGGGATGGCGGCTGGGTCGGCAACGGCCGTTTCCCACAGCGGCCAGATGTCATAATCATAGCTCAGGTCAAACGCCTGGTGAATTTCCCCGTCCGACTGGGCCAGCAGGCCGCGCCGCCGCCGGTCCACCACAAAACTGGTATGCACCGACTCCGCCAGCCAGATCAGCCCCGGTTTAACGGCCGCCAACTCCCGCCGGGCGCGCTGCCAGAAGTCCAGCGGCACAACCGAGGCCACGTCGCAGCGAAAGCCGTCCACGCCCAAGTCCACCCAGCCTCGCAGCGACTCGATCAGGTACTCCCACAGAGCCGGGTCGTCGTATTTCAGGTCAATGATGTCGCTCCATTCCGGCACGGTGGTGATGGGACGGCCGTTTTCGTCCTGATGGAACCATTCGGGATGCTCCCGCACCAGGACGGAATCGTGGGAAGTGTGGTTGTAGACCACGTCAATCATCACCTTCAGCCCCAGGGCGTGGGCGTATTGGCAAAGCAGGCGAAACTCCTCCTTTGTGCCATATTCCGGGTTGACTTCACGGTAATTTTGGATGGAGTAGGGGCAGCCCAGGCCGCCCTTTTTGTTCAGTTGGCCGATGGGGTGGATGGGCATAAACCAGACCACGTCCACCCCCATCTCGCGGATGCGCGGCAAGTCGGCTGTCACGTCGGCGAAGGTTCCAGAACGGCCGTGATTGCGCACATAAATCTCATAAATCACCAGATTACGAAAAGACAAAGGGGTATCTTGAGCCATAATAAGAATCCTGATCTACAGATTGACGCAGATTTCGCCGATTTTCAGAGGTCAATCGGCGAAATCTGCGGCTAAAGATAACAAAATCATCCGTAATTATACCGGGTATACGGCGTTACGGGGTGGATGATTCGAAGGCGGCGCGGAGGGCTTCCATGCGGGCGCGGTTGACACCCATGTCGCCATAGCCCAGGCGGGAGGCGGAGCGGAAATGGATCAGCCCGGCCGTTTCGTCGAAGGCGAACTCCAGGTCGTCTACAAAGCCCCAGAGAGCGGAGCGGGCTTCGGCGTGGATATAGCCCGGTTCGTTGCGGACGATGGTGATCCGGGGCAGGCTGTTCAGCGCGGTGAGGAGGGCGGTTTGGGCAACGGCCGTTTCCCCTTCATACCCCATCGGTTCCATTCCATGCATCTCATCGGTGGCAAAAGTTGAGACGCAATTGGGGCTGTCTGGGCAGGGGGCTAAACGGCCGTTTGTCACCCCCAAATTGTCCGGCTCCCGGCTAACCCAGGCCACAGCCCACCGGGCCGCCAGGAAAGCTGTTAGAGGGATGAGAATGAACAGAATAAGAAATCGTCGTATGTTGGGCATCAGTTTCTCCAGGTAAGCGGCAAAGCGGGTTGTTTTTACCACGACGCCCAGGCATAATCAACCAGATGGAAGCGAAATACCACCGCGAGATGCTCGATCAGATTCTTGGACCGCACTTTCTCCCGGCCGATTTGGCCCGGATTACCGCCGCCAACCTGGGTCAAGATAAGCTGCGGGGCCAATTACGACCGGTCTACCATTTCGACGACAGCTTATTTGCCGCAGGGGAGCAGTACATCGCTGAACAGCGCCGTCAGGCGGTTGTGGCTGTGGTGGAAAAGGGAGATCGTGGGTCGGCGCTGGACGCTTTCGGTCGGCTGCTGCACGCCCGGCAAGATTTTTACGCCCACGCCAATTGGGTGCGCTTGTGGGCAGCGGAGCGGGGAGCCCTGACCAGCGTTCCGCCGGAGGAGACGCCGATTTGCCCGGACGCAACGGCCGTTCCTAACCTCGTCTCCGGCACGGGCAGTATCCCCCTCTATCTGCTCTACCGCATTCCCTTGCTGGGCCGTCTGGCGCGGCGGCTCTATTTCCCACCCCACACCCACGAGGCGATGAACCTGGACCACCCAGGGCGCGGCCCGCTCTTCGCCTACGCCCTGGCGGCGGCGACGAAGCATACGCAGGTAGAATTGGAGTTGCTGCTGGCAGAATTAAGGGAGACGGGGGGAGAAACGGCCGTTGTCCACTTCCTCGGCCCTAAAAACAGTTAAAGCTAAAGAACGCGGCCGACGTGGAGAGGCGTAATAAAAACTTCGCGCTCTCCACGCCCGCCGCAGCAAAAATCAACCCGGCATTACGCCGCGACCTTCTCCGCCATAAAAACCGCCTCGATCTGTTCCACCGCCCAATCAATCTCCTCGCGGGTGATGACCAGCGGCGGGGCGAAGCGCAGCACCGTCTTATGGGTCTCTTTGCATAAAATGCCCCGGTCGCGCAGCGCCTCGGCGTAAGGGCGGGCGGCCGTGTGTAATTCTACGCCAATGAACAGCCCCTTGCCGCGCACTTCCTTGATGGCTTCGCTCTCGATCCGTTCCAGACGCCCTTTGAAGTAAGCGCCTAAGTCGCGGGAACGTTCCACCAATTCTTCTTCCACAATCACGTCCAGCGCCGCCCGGCCAATCGCCGACCCCAGCGGATTGCCGCCAAAGGTGCTGCCATGATCGCCAGGGCGGAAGAGGCCCAGCACTTCTTTGTCTGACAAAACGGCCGAGACGGGGTAGAAGCCGCCGCTCAACGCCTTGCCGACGATGGTCACGTCGGGGCGGACCCCTTCGTGCTGGCAGGCGAACCATTGGCCGGTGCGCCCCAGGCCGGTCTGGATTTCATCGGCCATTAGCAGGACGTTGTGGTGGGCGCAAATGTTGGCCACGTCGGCCAGATAGCCTTCCGGCGGCATGACCACGCCGCCTTCGCCCTGAATCGGCTCGACCATGAAGGCGACGGTGTTGGGGGTGATGGCCGCTTCTAACGCCGCTGCGTCCCCGTAGGGGATGAGGACGAAGCCAGGGGTGAAGGGGCCGAAGTGCCGCTTGTAGCTCGCTTCGCTGGAGAAGCCGACGACGGTGGTGGTGCGGCCGTGGAAGTTGCCCCGGCAGACGATAACCTCTGCCAGATCATCGGGCACGCCTTTGACCTCGTACCCCCATTTGCGGGCGGCTTTAACGGCCGTTTCCACCGCCTCCGCCCCGGAATTCATCGGCAGCGCCATCTCATAGCCGGTGAGCTGGCACAATTCCTGCAAAAATGGCCCCATCTGGTCGTTGTAAAACGCCCGTGACGTGAGGGTGACGCGCCCCATTTGCTCAATCGCCGCCTGCCGGATTTTTGGGTGGCAGTGCCCCTGGTTGACGGCCGAATAGGCGCTGAGGCAATCCAGATATTTACGCCCTTCGACGTCGTAAACCCACACCCCTTCCCCGCGTTCAATCACCACATCCAGCGGGTGATAGTTGTGGGCGCTGTAGGTTTCTTCTAATTCGATAAAGTGTTTGCTGTCCATTGGGAAATACTCCTTAAACAAAAATAGTTACCTGGCCCTTTTATCAAAAAAGCCTGATCCAATAATTGGAATCAGGCTTTGCTCAGACCGCTGGTTGTCCCCAACCAGTTAAGGGCCATCTTTTACGGTTGAATATCGTGATGTATGCCTATTATACGAGAGAATGAGGCGGTTTGTCTATCTGTTCTCAGGATGACGCTCATAACATGATTGGATTTATTGACAAGGGGCAACGGAACCAGTATCTTCCCCAACTATGAGACGAGTGACTGTTGTTCTGCTGCTGCTGTTAACGGCCGTTACCCTCTGGCTTTACCGGCAGGCGCGCGCCGAGACAGGGCTGGCCTTGACCTTCCTGCCCCTGGTGACCAAAGCAGAGCCGCCGGTGATGGTGGAGATGCGCGCCCTCTGGGTGACGCGCTTCGATTGGACCGCCTGGAACGGGGCCGATCCGGCCCGGATTGACAAAATCGTGGCGGATGCGGCCGGGGCCGGGTTCAACACGCTTTTCTTCCAGGTGCGGGGCGCTGCCGACGCCTATTACCCCTCTCCTCTGGAACCCTGGGCCAGGCGGGCCAGCGGGGCGCATGGTCAGCCGCCCCAGCCCTATTGGGATCCGCTGGCTTATCTGATCAACCAGGCCCACACCGCCGGGCTACAGGTTCACGCTTACCTGAACGTTTACCCAACGGCCGTTTGCGCCGACATGCCACCGGAATCCATCACCCCACCCCCACTCTATTACCAGATCATCCAGGCGCATGGCGTAGATGAAGGGGGGGCGCCCAACGGGTTGCAGTGGGGGGCGACAACGGCCGTTTGCGCCGATGGGTATTGGTGGGCCACGCCAGCCTCCACCTTCCACGATGATCACGTCATCGCCGTCGCCCTGGACATCGCCAACCGCTACGCCATTGATGGGCTGCACCTGGACCGGATTCGCTATGCTTCCGCTGCCACCTCTTGCGACCCGGTGAGCGCGGCGCAGTCCGGGGTGGCTTGTTTTAGCGACCCGCCCGCCGGATATGCCAGCTATGGCGACTGGCAGCGGGCGCAGGTAGACAATCTCGTCCGCCGCTTTTATGAGGAAGTGATTGCCGCCCATCCTGATCTGTGGCTGTCGGCGGCTGTCTGGCCGGTGCATACCAAGAAGCCGGAATGGGGCTGGACGGAGCCGTACCAGCAAGGCTATATCCACTATTACCAGGATTCTAAAGGCTGGCTGGCAGCGGGCACGATGGACAGCATCTCGCCGATGATCTACCCCGGCTCGGTGAACTGCCCGGACGACAATATCTATTGGACGCAGGCCCGCTGGCAGACGTTGGTGGCCGATTTTCAGATGGAGCGCAACGGCCGTTATATCATCCCCGGCATTGGCGGGGCGTACTGCGACTTTGGCGAAATCGAAGCGCGCATCCAAATGGCGCGGGAGATCGGCGCGGCCGGACACGCCCTCTTCTCCTATGGCGCATTAGAGAGCAACGGCTATTTTGACGATCTGGCGGCGGGGCCTTATGTGGTAACGGCCGTTGTCCCCCCCATCCCCTGGCGTTGACCATTCCTTATGCTTTGCAACGTCTCTATCCTTCCCACAACAAAATAATGGTGGTGCTGTGGGGAGGCAGTTCGGGTAGGGGTTGGTAGTCGGTGAAGCCGCCGCTGTCGTTGAGGGTGGGCGGGGTGATGGAACCGCTGCCGAAGAGGAGGGTGGGGGAAACGGCCGTTAACGGCCCTTCCGCCAGATTCAACCGATACTCCCCAATCGCCCGGTCGCCCACGTTGATCACCACCAAAATCGCCTGCTCCTCTGTGTGGCGCAGCGCGGCGTACACCCGCCCCGGATTGCTCTCCACCAGCATCCACTCGCCCACCGCCAGGGCCGGGTAAGCGTTCCGCAGATGGATGAGCGCCCGGTAATGGTTCAGCAGCGAATCGGGGTCCGGCTCCTGCAAGGCGACGCTGCGCGTGGGATAGTCGCGGGCCACCGGCCGCCAGGGCGCGCCGCTGGTAAAGCAGGCGTGAGGCTGGTCGCTGCACCACTGCATCGGCAGGCGAATATCCTCATCCGGCTTCACCCCCATCATGCCAATCTCCTCGCCGTAATAGATGAAAGGCGTGCCCGGCGCAGTCAGCAACAACGAGGCGGCCACCCGCGCCTTCCCCTCGTCGCCGCCCAACTGCGACATCACCCGGTTCTGGTCGTGGTTGGTGATAAAGGTGCTGAAATGGCCCGGCGGGTAAAAGCGCAGCACGTCGCCCAACGTCTTGGCGAACATCGTGCCAATGCCCACCTTGCTACTGTTCAGAATGTCCAGCGCCAGCTTAAACTCAAAGACAGAATCCACTTCTTCATCCACGTAGCGGGCGGAGATTTGCGGGTTCTCGCTCCACACTTCGCCCACCATAAAGGCGTCCGGGTTGACCGATTTGACGAAGCTGTAATAGTCGCGCAGCCATTCGAGTGTGGGGATGGAATGCTCTTGAATCTGGCCGTCTTCCACCAGATGTTTGATGGCGTCCAGACGGAAGCCGTCTACGCCCATCTCCTCTAGCCAGAAGCGAGTGATGTCGTAGATCGCTTCGGTCACGTCGGGGTTGCTCAGGTTGAGGTCGGGCATTTTGTGCCAGAAGATGCCGTAGTAGGCTCCGGTGGGGGTGGTGTGCCACACTTTTTGGCCGATGGGGCCGCGCCAGCCGGGGTCCACATCTTCCCAGACGTACCAATCGCGGTAGGGGGAATCGGGGTTTTGCGATTCGATGAACCAGGGGTGTTCGTCTGATGTATGGTTGAGTACCAGGTCTACGATGACGCGGATGCCGCGCTTGTGGGCTTCTTCCATCAGCCGCAAGAAATCGTCGTTTGTGCCGTAATCGGGGTTGACCAGGTAGTAATCCACCACGTCGTAGCCATGATAGCTGGGGGAGGCCATGACGGGCATGAGCCAGATGCCGGTGATGCCCAGGTCGTCGTCGGTCGTCGGGTCGCCGTCGTTCAGGTAGTCCAGTTTCTCGATCAGGCCATTCAGGTCGCCGATGCCGTCGCCATCGCTGTCATAAAAGCTGCGGACGAAGATTTCGTAGAAGATAGCGTCTTCCCACCAGCGCATCCCCCCAACCACCAATGCCTCTTCCTCTATCTCTATCTCTATCTCTTCTTCTAGCTCTTGCTCTGTCATGGGCGTGGGCGTGGGGACAACGGCCGTTTCCGTCGCCACCGCCGTAGACGCTGCCGGAATCTCAGTTGTAGTCATCGTACAGGCTGCCAGGGCAAACAGAGCGAGAAGGAGGAGGAGGGGAAATTGCTTCATTCGTTTCATTGTCAGGTCTCCAAGAGGTTGCCAGTTGCCAGTTGCCAGTTGCCAGTAACCGGCCACCAGCCACTATCTTACATACAAACGGGGCACGCGGGTATTTACATTCGTCAAAATCTCATAGGGGATCGTGCCGGCCCACTCCGCCAATTCCTCACAGCGGATGGTCGCGCCATCGCTCTCACCGATCAAAATCACCTCGTCACCGTTGTAGGCGCTGTCCCATTCGATATTCACCATCACCTGATCCATGCAGATGCGCCCCACCACCGGGTAGCGCCGCCCGCGAATGACCACCTCCGCCCGGCCCGACATGGCCCGGAAGTAGCCATCGCCATAGCCCACCGGGACCGTCACCACCCGCACCATGTGGTCGCTCTGCCAGGTGGAGCCATAGCTAACCGGGTGGCCCGGCTGCACCACCTTAAAATAGACCACCCGCGATTTCCAGGAGAGCGCCGGCCGCACCGCAATCGTGCGCCGCGCCTCATCTGAGGGGTAGACGCCATAGAGCAAAATCCCGGCCCGCACCATATCAAACCGCGCTTCCGGCAGCTGCAAAATGCCGCCAGAGTTAGCGATGTGGCAAAGCGGCGGCCGGGGCAAACCGCGCCGCTCGTAAAAGGCCAACACCTCGTTGAAGCGGGCCAACTGCTCATAGGCAAAGCTCAAATCGGCCGCGTCAGAACTGGCGAAGTGGGAGTAAAGCCCCTCTACCTGGCAATGGTCGCAGGAGAGGGCGGCTTCGAGCAGGGTGTGGGCGTTGTAGTAGCGCACGCCGATGCGCTCCATGCCGGTGTCAATCTTCAGGTGGACTTTGGCCCGCAGCCCCATCTCTTGCGCCGTCTGGTTGATTTGCGTCAGCTTGTCCACCGAGGAGGCGGTGATGGTGAGGTCGTGCCGCAAGAAGAGGGGAATCTGATTGCCGATGATGCCGCCCATCACCAAAATGGGGCTGCGGATGCCCGCCTCGCGCAGCAGAATGCCCTCTTCGAGGACAGCCACGCCCAGGTAGGGAGCGCCTAATTCGGCCATGTGCCGGGCCACTTCCACCAGCCCATGCCCGTAGGCGTTGGCTTTGAGGACGGCCAGGACGCGGGCGGGGGCAACGGCCGTTTCTATCGCCCGGTAATTCTCCGTCAGCCGGGTCAGGTCTACGGTAACGGCCGTTGGCCGCACCACCCCATTGCTGCTAATCGTCGCTTCGTTCAACCCGGACCCCATCGGCAACTACTCATCATCCGAAGCGGCCGGCTGGTCCATCCGGATCAATTCGCCGTGAACGTTGATGATGATCCGAAACCCAAACATACCAAGCATGTGACGAGCCTGCTCCGGAATGCCCTGGGCGATGATCTGATCCATGTCTACGTTGCGCAAAGAGGCATCCACCGCCGCTTTGGTGAACAGGTCGTCTTTGCCCATCATGTTGAGCATTTGCTCAACGGCCAACTCCTTATTGTTCTCCAACTGCTCCAAAAAAATACCCAAAACCTGACGATCTACCGTTTCCGAATCTATATGGCGTAAAAAACCGGCATCATCAATAACATATTGCGCCTCGCCGCCAACCATGCTGGTGGCGACTGGCCGATCCCATTCGTCATAGACAAGGCCAGTGAAAAGTGCCTGGTGTGCCATCTATTTCTCCCTTGTAGCGCCAGCATCTTACGGGCGGCGCTACGCTTTTCAGCCGCGGCAATGGGCCATCACAATAGGCTATCGCAATGGGTCATCGAACCATGCCAAACAAATCATACTGATTTCCTGGCGGTTGACAAAGAGCTTAACCAGAACCGCCCGCCGGTCCAGACCAAGCCGCCAGGATTATGAGGGTAAATTAGGTAATTCGTGCAGGGCATCAGGCGTATGGTATAATCGTCGCTTGGCTGATTCAGGGAAGAGTCGGCCAGATTTTGTGAAGAGGATACATTGCGTTGTTTAGACCATTAGATTGGCTGTTGGGCCTGTTTTCATTAGACATTGGCATTGACCTGGGCACGGCCAATACCCTGGTTTACATTCGTGACAAGGGGATTGTGATCAACGAGCCTTCCTGGGTAGCCATTAATAAACGGACCCGACGGCCGTTAGCCATCGGCGCCGAAGCCCGCGAAATGGTGGGCCGGACCCCCAGCGACATCATAGCCATCCGCCCTCTGCGCGATGGCGTAATCTCCGAATTCGAGATTACAGAAGCGATGCTGAAGTATTTCATAGACAAAGCCCACGAACAGATGATCGTCCCCTTCCCCCGCCCGCGTGTGGTGGTGGGCATTCCCAGCGGCGTGACAGAAGTAGAAAAACGGGCGGTCTATGACGCGACCATCTCCGCTGGAGCGCGAGAAGCCTTTCTGATTGAAGAGCCAATGGCCGCCGCCATTGGGGCCGGGCTACCGATCATCGAATCGCGTGGCAGTATGATCGTAGACATCGGTGGTGGCACGACAGAAGTAGCCATCTTTGCTATGGGCGGCATCGTCGTCAGCCGCTCCATCCGCGTCGCCGGCGACGAGATGGATGAGGACATCATCCAATATGTGCGCAGTAAATATAACCTGCTCGTCGGCGAACGCATGGCCGAGCGCCTGAAAATCGGCATCGGCTCCGCCTTTTCCTTGCCGGAAGAGCGGACCATGACTGTGCGCGGCCGTAATCTGATCAATGGGCTGCCGCAGGCAGTGGAGATTAGCAGCATTGAACTGCGCGAAGCGATGGGGCCATCGGTAAACATTATCGTAGACACGGTCCGCGACGCGCTAGATGAGACCCCACCCGAACTGGTGGCCGACTTGATGGAAGTAGGTATTTGCGTGGCCGGTGGCGGGGCGCAGATTCGCGGCCTGGCCGAGCGGCTGGAAGATATGGTGAAGATGCGGGTCTGGGTGGCTGAGGATTCGATGACTTGCGTCGCACGCGGCGCAGGCCGGGTTCTGGAAGACCTGGACAATTACTCGCGCGTGCTGGTGGGCACGCACCGGGGCAGCACGCATCATTAACAGTCAACGGTTAGCGGTTAACGGTTAACAGTTAACGGTTAACGATAAAGAGATGAACCTGCAAAATGCGCCGCAGCGGATTCGTTGGGCGACGATTTCGGTGCTGATTGGGATAGCGATTTTCCTCTCTATCCTGGACACAACCGGTAATCTGGACGCTCTGTTTCGTTTTATACGGGATCCGTTAACGGCCGTTCTCAATATCAGTTCCGGGGGCGCAGACCGGGTTGCCGACACCCTCGCCGGGCCGCGTGATCTGCAACAGGCCCGCGCCGAAATCACCCTGCTCCGCGAGCAAAACGAAGCGCTAGAGCGTGAAGTTGAGCAGCTACGCGAAATCCAGGGCGAGTATCAACTCCTGTTAGACCTGTTCAACCGCGCCCGTCAATCCCCTGAACTTTCCCGCCAGACTGCCGCCGTGATCGGCATGGACACCAGCCCCTCTATTCGCAGCATCATCATAGACAAAGGGAGCGACGATGGCGTGCGCGTTGGGATGCCGGTGGAAAGCTCACGCGGCCTGGTGGGGCGCGTTTTTCGCACCACCAATCGCTCCGCCCAGGTGATTTTGATCACCGACAATTCCAGCGCCATACCGGCCCGCCTGGGCAATTCGCGGGCCACCGGCCTGCTGCGCGGCGGCGGGATTGGCGGCACGTTATTGATGGATTGGATTGACTTAAAATATCAGGTGGAGGTAGGCGAAGTCGCCCTCACTTCCGGTTTGGGAGGCGAGTTCCCCCAAGACGTGGTGATCGGCCGGGTGATTGAGGTGTATCGCAGCGAGGCGGAGCTGTCGCAGCGCGCCCTGGTTCAACCGGCCACCGATTTTGCATCTTTGGAAGTGGTCTTCGTCATCACCGATTTTCGTCCGATTGACGTGAGTATCTTCACCAATCCGCCGGGGAATTAGGGCGAGATGCGCTCCAGCATTTATGTGGCGGTCCCGTTGCTGTTGTTTTTGGCGGTGCTGCAAACGGCCGTTCTTCCCCGTTTTCCCGTGCTTGGCCTGCTGCCCCTGCTGCCCTTCCTGGCCGCCCTTTCCTGGTCTATGCTGTATGGGTTGAAAGAAGGGTTGATCTGGGCATTCATCGCCGGGATGTGGCTTGATCTCTTTTCGGTTGCGCCACAGGGAACATCAGCGCTGGCGATCATGGCGGCCGTTTTTGCTGTCAGCAATGTTCTACAATTGCTGCCAGACAGCCGCTTTTTCATGCCGGTGGCAATGGCCGCCCTGGGAAGCCTGGTGTATTTACTCATTTACCTGCCATTTATCCGGTTGTTTGGATTTGGCGGATCGCTGGCAACGGCCGTTGACCTGCTTCCCCTCATCCTGGTCAATGCCGGTTTTATGCTGCCGGTCTACTGGCTCATTTATTCAGCCGACCGCATGGTCCGCCCCCGCCGGGTGGAGTTCTAACTTACTGAGGTGATCTCATGTCTCACATAGGTTGGGAACGTGTAGAAGAAGTTGCCGAACAAGAAAATGAGGATGTCAGCCTGCGCGGCCGCATCTACTTTTTACGAGCGGTTATTCTCGTCGTATTAGCCCTGCTGCTCTACCGCGTTTATTGGTTGCAACAAAATCGAGGGATAGACCTGCAATTGCAGGCCCAGGACAACCAACTGGCCATCCTGCGCACCAAAGCGCCACGCGGCGTGATGTTCGACCGCGAAGGGCGTCCCCTGGCGGTCAATCTGCCGAGCTACGACGTCACTATCACTCCCGCCTTCCTGCCCCGCAACGCGGCCGAACGCCGCGCTGTCTTTGAACGGCTCTCCATCCTGACCGGCGTCCCCGTCACCAACACCGTCCAGCAGCAGGCGCTGATCGAGGCAGCCCAACCGGAATTGGTTGGGACATATTCTCGTCTGGCCAACATTTACGGCGTGAACGCCAGCGACACACTGGACCAGGCGGGGGTGATAGAACGGCTGCCAGATAGCATTGAAGCGATCTGGCTAGAGAACAGCTTTGCCCAATATCTACCGGCCACCATCCGGGCCAACGTCCCTATCACCCTGGCGTATACCATCGAGCAGGAAAGTGTTTTCTTACCAGGGGTGCGAGTGATACAACGGCCGTTGCGCTACTACCCATCCGGCGAGCTAACCTCCCACCTCATCGGCTTTATGGGGCCAATCCCCAACCAGGGCTGGATTGACATCCTCGGCTATCAACGAGACGACCGCGTCGGCTGGTCCGGCCTGGAATCTTTCATGGAGATCGAGCTGGCGGGCCAGAAAGGACAGCGGCAAATCGAGCAAGATTGGACCGGCCGTGAGGTGCGGCAAATCGGCCTGGCGCAGGAACCAGTTGCCGGTCTCAACCTGCACCTGACAATAGACCTGGAACTACAACGGCAGGCGTCCGAAATTTTGCGCCAATACATGGAAGAAAATGCCCGCACCCCTCGCTTCGATCAAATCACCGGTGAACGCACCTTCCCGGAAATTGTCCAGGGCGTTGTCATCGCCATAAACCCAAACACCGGCGAGGTGCTGGCGATGGTCAACTTCCCCACCTTCGACAACAACCGATTCGCCACCGAAGTGCCGGTTGACTATTACCTGAGTCTGGCGCGTAATGATTACACGCCGTTGGTCAACCACGCCATTAGCGGAACCTATCCGCCAGGCTCCGTTTTTAAGCTGGTGGTGGTGTCCGGGGCGCTGCAAGAAGGGTTGGTCACCCCCAACCGCGCCTTTTTCGACCCAGGCCAGATCACCATCGCCAACCGCTTTGCGCCGAATGACCCCGGCCGGGCGCAAACCTTTGTCTGCTGGAACCGGGAAGGGCATGGGATGATGAACGCGGTGCTGGCTGTGGCAAATTCTTGCAATATATACTTCTACAAGGTTGGTGGCGGCTTTGATCAGGATGGCGAATATGTCGAAGGGTTGGGCGTGGAGCGCATCTATCGCTATGCCCGGCAATTTGGTTTTGCGCGGGTGATGGGGATTGAGTTGCCATTGGAAGCGCAGGGCAACATCCCGCCCTCGCGGGATTGGAAGGCGCGGATTTATGGCGAACCCTGGTCTACCGGTGACGATTATACCCTGAGCATTGGCCAGGGGTTTGCCACCTCAACCCCTCTGCAAACAGTCCAGATGGCGGCCGTTATTGCCAACGGCGGCTTTTTATACCGGCCAACCATCATCAACCACATGACAGACGAAAATGGGAACGTGGTTATCCTCAACGACGATGGGCAGGTGATCGCCCGCGCCCGCCCTGGCGAAAACGGCGAGACGATCTTGATGGACGCCTCCGGCGCTCCGCTGAACGACCCCTCGATTAATGTGCGTTTCGATGAAAATGGCAAGTTCATTTATCAGCCGGAGGTTATTGATACGCTGGACGTGGACCGGCGGCACCTCGACGTGGTGCGCGAGGGAATGCGGATCGTCAATTCGGTAGATTCCGAGGGTCGGCCAGCCGGGACAGGCACGAGCTATACAACCTGGACCGCCGATATTGGGCTGGTAACGGCCGGTAAAACGGGGACGTCGGAGTATTGCGACAACATCGCCATCAAACGAGGCTGGTGTCGTTTTGAAAGGGAGGCGATCCAGCCAACCCACGCTTTTCACGTGGGCTATGCCCCGCTGGAGAACCCGGAGATTGCGGTGATCGCCTTTGTCTTCAACGGCGGCGAGGGGTCGCAATGGGCGACTCCGGTGGCCTGCCATGTGCTGGCCGCCTACATGGGCATCGCCCAATACGCCCCTGGCCTGACGGCGACAGAATGGCAGCAGGCAATGCGCTTCGAGAACCGAGCCTGTAACACCTTTATCCAGGGGCAGGCGCGCTGGTACGCGCCGATTGTAGAACCGTCGGAGTTCGCTGCGGAGCCGGAAGCGGAGCCGATATTGCCCCAGCCATTTGTTGCGCCGTAGCGGATGGTGAACAGTGGGGAGCAAATTGTTGGCGGTGAACGATGATCCGCCAACCGCTGTTTACCGCTTGCCGCTCTAATTGTGTTATCATTGGGGCATGGCAACCATTGTTCTCGTCCGTCATGGTGAAAACGAGTGGGTGAAGAAGCAGCGGCTGGCGGGTTGGATACCGGGGATTCACCTGAATGAAAACGGCCGTTCTCAAGCTCAAGATGTCGCGCAGCGATTGGCGGCGTTGCCGATAACGGCCGTTTACAGCAGCCCCGTCGCTCGTTGCCAGGAAACGGCCGGCTACATCGCCCATACCCACAACCTGAACATAATAGACTTGCCCGAAGTCGGCGAAGTGCGCTACGGCAAATGGGAAGGCAAAAAGATCAAAACCCTGGCGAAAAAGCGCGCCTGGCATGCCGTGCAACATTATCCCAGCCGCTTCCACTTTCCCCAGGGCGAAGCGCTGCGCGAAGTCCAGTTTCGCGCCATTCAAGTCCTGGAACGCCTGAGCGCCCACCACAAAGATGAAACCATCGTGGTCGTCTCCCACGCCGATGTGATCAAGCTCGTCTTGGCCCACTATTTGGGGACGCACATTGATTTATTCCAGCGCATTGTCATCGCGCCCGCCTCGGCGAGTATACTCACCCTCCTGCCCAATGGTGTGGTGCGCGTTCTCCGCCTGAACGACAATGGCCCGTTGCAGACGCCGCCGGAAAAAGAAAACAAAACGACCGGCGAGGCCGAAAAGGGGTAACTATGGCCCATCATATTGAACTCAACCCGGTTTACCACCTGACCGTTGGCGCAATTGGCGAACCCGGCCACCGCACCTTCTATTTGCAAGGCAGCCAGGGTTCTCAAGTTGTATCGGTCGTGATCGAGAAAGAGCAGGCGGCGATCCTGGCCAGCAGCTTTGAAGCGCTGCTGAGCGAGTTGAACGAGAAACACCCTCAGGAAACGCGCGGGCGGCAGGAACCCATCTGGACAGATTTGCGTTTGCGCCAGCCGGTTGAGGCGTTGTTCCGGGTCGGTCATATGGGGTTGGGCTATAATGAAGAGAGTGATCAGATTGTGTTGGTAGCCTATGAATTGGTTGATGAGGAAGAAGAGCCAAACGTCGTGAGTTTCTGGGCCAACCGTGATCAGGTAAAATCGCTGGTGCAGCATGTCTTTGACGTGGTGCGGGCCGGCCGGCCGATTTGCGGCAATTGTGGTCGGCCGATTGACGCCGAGGGACATTTTTGCCCTAACCGGAATGGGCACATTCATTGATGATGGATGGAACGGCCGTCAACGTGTTGCCGCTATTACAAACTGGCAGTCTCGAGTTGGTGGGGTTGCTGCCCTGGAGTTCTAACTACACCTTTCTGGTGAAAATTACCGGCACGTTGGGCGATGAGCCGGAACTGGTAGAGATAGAAGCGGTGTACAAACCCCGGCGCGGGGAACGGCCGTTGTGGGATTTTGCTTCAGGCACTTTATGCCAGCGAGAACGGGCCGCCTACGTTACCAGCAGCGCCCTCGGTTGGGCCATTGTGCCGCCCACCGTCCTGCGCGAAGGGCCACACGGCTTAGGTTCGGTCCAACGATTTGTTGACCACGATCCGGAGCGCCATTATCTCACCTTTGAGGGTGATGCAACCTACCGTTTGCAGCTTCAACAAATCGCCCTCTTTGACATTCTGGTTAACAACGCCGACCGCAAAAGCGGCCACGTCTTGCTGCAAGCGGAGGCAAATGCCGATGGCAGCGACCGCCTGTGGGCCATTGATCATGGCATCTGCTTCCATGCCGAACCCAAGCTGCGCACCGTCATCTGGGAATTTGCCGGTCAGCCTATTCCCGATGAACTGCGCCATAACCTGGCGCTTTTCCAGGAAGCGTTAGGCGATACAACAAATAGCGCGCGAGCCGAGCTGGCTCAGTTACTCACCGATCTGGAAATACGCGCGCTGCAAAAACGAGCGGAGCGTCTGCTCAACGAAGGTAAATTCTGCCAACCGGGTCCAGGCCGGCATTACCCCTGGCCACCGATTTAAACGAACCAAGAGGGCCATGACTTTCAAGCTGCTCGTCGTAGACGACCACCCAGAGACGCGAAGCATTATCGTGCGTGTGCTGCAACAGGAGGGCTACCAGGTTGTCAGCGCGGCCAATGGCGCAGAAGGGCTAAAGCTGGCGGACGAAGAAAAGCCAGACCTCATCATGCTCGATTTCATGATGCCGATCATGGATGGTCGGGAGACGTGCGAACGGCTGCGCCAGCGCCAGGAAATGGCAAAAGTGCCGATCATCATGTTCACAGCGGTGGACGACCCCCAACAAAAGCTCTCTGTGTTCGACGCCGGCGCGGACGACTATCTGAACAAACCGACGGAGCCGGCCGAATTGGTGGACCGGGTTAAGACGATGTTGGAGACGGTCTATGGCACGCTGCCGGAGACCAACCCGCACGATAAAACCATCATCCACAGCCGGACAGATGCACCAGCTTACCTGGACAGCACCCCGTTCCATCCCGTCGGTCCGCAGCTTGTGGCGGTGGTTGGAGCGCGCGGCGGGGCTGGGGCGACAACCGTAGCCATCAACCTGGCGGCGACGCTCTCCGGGCTGGGCTATGTGACAACGCTGGTGGACCTGGACATGGACCAGGGGCACGTGGGCGCGTATCTGAACCAGAAGAACAGCAACGGGGTGAACGCGCTGGCCGCGTTGCCAGACAATGAGATCGCCGAGCAATTGCCGGAGTTTTTGCTACCGCACAGCCCCAGTTTGCGCCTGCTGTTGGCCCAGATGAATTTGAACGGCCGTCTCCCCCACCTCTCCGGCCCGCAAACGGCCGTTCTCATGACCACCCTCAACCAGACCAACCAATTCGTCGTGGCCGACCTGGGCATCCACACCAACGAAATTGGCCGGGCAGTGCTGCCCCTGGCCGATCACGTCCTGGTCTGTTTGCGCCCGGAGCGCATCGCCCTGTCTACCGCCCGGCAGCTGCTCACCCACCTGAAAGAGGCCCTGCCTGCGGCCACCACGCTGAACGCCCTGATGCTGGACTTTAACGACAAGAAGGTGCAACTACCGCAAACGGCCGTTGAAGGTTTCCTCAGCCACCCCTTGTTAGCCACCATTTCCATCCCCTCGGCCGAACTCACCCGCGCTGTCAACCAGGCCAAGCCGGTCGTCCAGCTTAATGCCCAGGCCGAGACAAACAAACAGTTCCGCCAACTAGCCCGGCAGCTGATCAAAGTACCGGTGTAGCAACATGATCAGACGATAAAACAGAAAGGAGATTGGAGCAATCTCCAGCCCCCGTCTCCACCTCTGACAAGGAGCTTCTGTGGACAACCTGGATACAGCCATCAATCAGGCAATAGCCATCCTCAAGCAGGCCAGACACGCGGTAGCTCTGACTGGGGCCGGGATCAGCACCCGCTCCGGCATCCCAGACTTTCGCAGCCCCGAATCGGGGCTGTGGGATCATTACGACCCGATGGAAGTAGCCACCATCAACGCATTCAAACAAAATCCTCGCGCCTTTTACGATTGGATTCGCCCCCTGGCGCAAAAAATTGTCACCGCCCAGCCCAACCCGGCGCATCTCGCTCTGGCCCACCTGGAAAAATACGGGCCGCTGCGCGCCATCATCACCCAAAACATAGACGTGCTGCATACCAAAGCCGGATCGCAGACAATCTACGAAGTGCATGGCCACATGCGCGAGGCCACCTGTATGCACTGCTTGCAAACCTACCAATCTGACGTGGCCCTGGCCGATTACTTACTGACCGGCCCCATCCCTCGCTGCCCCGCCTGCGACGGCGTCTTAAAGCCGCACGTGATCTTGTTTGGCGAAATTTTGCCTGTGATGGTGATGAACCGGGCCAAACGGCACACCCGCGACTGCGACGTGATGATCGTGGCCGGTTCGTCGTTGGAGGTGGCGCCGGCCGGGGATTTGCCGATGCTGGCGAAATATAGCGGCGCGAAGCTGATCATTGTCAACTTCAGCGAAACGCACCTGGACGATATGGCCGACGTCCTTATCCACGCCGATGTGGTGGACGTATTGCCCCGGCTTGCGGCTGCTTTTGCGCCGGAAGCGTCATAGATTGAATGCTCTGATTAACGATGATGGAAGCACAACGGCCGTTACCCCCCACCCTCTCCCCTGAAAGTCTGCAACGCTTGCTGGAAATCAGCGCTCGCCTCAGCTCCACCCTCCAACTCGACACCCTGCTCTCTCTGGTGATGGAAGTTGCCACCGAGCTAACCCAAACCGAAGCGGCCTCCATTCTCCTTGTTGAACAGAAGAGCCAGCTCTTGCGTTTTGCTGCCTCCACCGGCGGGACCATGCCCCAAGACCTCAGCGTTCCTCTCGATAACAGCATCGCCGGGTGGGTGGTGCGCAACGGCCGTTCCCTCATCCTCGCCGATGTGCAATCCGACGACCGCTTCTTCGCCGGAGTAGACGAAGACATCGCCTTCCACACCCGCGACATGCTGGCCGTGCCTCTGATCACCGCCAAAGGAGTCATCGGCTGCCTGGAAGTACTCAACAAAAAGGGGGACGCCGCCTACACCCCTCAAGACGTCGCCCTGATGGAGGCGCTGGCGTCGCAATCGGCCGTCGCCATCCTCAACGCCCACCTCTTCCTCCAGTCCGACCTATTGGCCGAGATTATGCACGAATTGAAGACGCCGCTGATGGCCATCCACACCGCCAGCGAACTGTTAGCCCGCCCCGACTTCCCCGCAGATAAACAAGAAGCTGTAGTGGAGATGATCCGGCGCGAATCGGAGCGCCTCTCGCGGATGACGAAGGAATTTGTCGAGTTCGCCCGGCTGGAATCCGGGCGGATGCAGTTGGCGCGCCAGCCGGTAGACGTGACGGCGCTGATTGAAGAGGTGATGGCGCTGTCGCAGGCTTCGGCCGCCGCGCGCGGAGTGACGGTGGCCGCAAACCTGGCCCCGGACATCCCCCCGCCAGGCGCATCGCCCTGCCTGATTGGGGATGCTGACCGCTTGAAGCAGGTGTTGTTGAACCTGGTGAGCAATGGGGTGAAGTATAATCGGGAAAACGGCCGTTTAACCATCCACGCCCGCCGCCAGGAAGACCAACTCCTGCTAAGCGTCGCCGATACCGGCTACGGCATCGCGCCAGAAGATTTACCCCACCTCTTCGAGCGTTTCTACCGCATCCCCAGCCAGGAAGGAGGGACTGAGGGCAGCGGCCTCGGCCTGGCCATCACCCAAAAGCTGGTAGAAGAGCATGGCGGCCAGATCGAAGTGCAAAGCGCAGTCGGCAGCGGCACAACATTCACCATCCATCTACCCCTACGCTGATCGGGCAAGCGTCAACTCGTATTAGCGCTCTGTACCGGCAGATCCCCTATCCCCAACCCTCTTCCAAAGGGAGAGCGAGCCGCTTGCCCCTCCCGGCGGGAGGGGATTCGGGGGAGGGAAAATGACCTGTTTATCAAAGCACCAGATTATCTTGGAGGGAAAAGACAGCCCAATGAACGACCTAAACCAGCAGCTCCACGAAACCATCACCACGTTATATCAAAACGCCCCCGGCTTTCGCCGCCGCCTGGAAACGGCCGGGCTGACGCCGGCCAACCTGCAAAGCGTCGCCGACCTGGCCCGCCTGCCCGTTCTGCGCAAAGACGACCTCATCGCCCTCCAACAGCAGGATCCGCCTTTCGGCGGGATGCTCGGCGTGCCCCTCAGCCAACTGCGCCGCGTTTTCCAATCTCCTGGTCCGCTCAACGAGCCAGGCTTCCACGATCCGGACGCCGGGCATTGGGGTGGCGCTTTCGCCGCTGCCGGTTTCCAGCCAGGAGACGTCGTGCTAAACGCTCTGGGCTATCACCTCACCCCGGCCGGCATCGCTATGGACGATGGCCTGGGCAGTATCGGTTGCGTGGTCATCCCCGGCGGCATCGGCAACCAGGAGCAGCAAATCCAGGCGATGGCCGAATTTGGCGCGGTAGGCTACGTCGGCCTACCCAGCTATCTCAAAGCGCTGCTGGACAAAGCGGAGAGCTTAGGCGTCCCCCTGTCCTTGACAAAAGCGTTTGTGCTGGCGGAACCGCTGCCGCCATCGCTGCGGCAAGAACTCAGCGCACGCGGCGTGGCCGTCTACCAGGGCTATGGCACGGCCGAATGCGGCATCCTGGGCTACGACGTGGCTGGTTATGAAGGCTGGCGCATCCCCGATGACGTCATCCTCCACATTTGCGACATCAACAGCGGCCAACCCTTGCCACATGGCGAAGTGGGTGAAGTGGTGGTGACGCTGCTCAATCCCGCCTACGCCCTGATCCGCTTCGGCGTGGGCGACCTGTCGGCCATCCTCCCGGAGTCGGCGACGGACGGAGGCGGGCTGCGCCTGAAGGGCTGGCTAGGGCGCGTCGGCGCGGCGACGAAGGTGCGCGGCATGTTCCTCCACCCCATGCAATTGGCGGCGATGATGGCCCGCTTCCCCGAAGTAGTCGCCTATCAGGCCGTGATCACCCGGAGCGAACACCGGGATGAGTTGGCTCTGCGCGTCGTGGCCGCGGCCGGAGTCGAGACGGCCGGGCTGGCGGAGCGGCTGCAACAGACAGCCCGCGAAGCGATCAAATTCCGCCTGGCGGTTGAGCTTGTGCCCGAACTCCCGACCGATGCCCCGCCGATTCGTGATGAGCGCACCTGGGATTGATACCATCATGCGACTCACCACCCTGGCGACCTGTAACCTCAACCAGTGGGCCTTAGATTTCGACGGCAACCTCCAACGCATCGCCGACTCCATCCAACAGGCCAAAGCGGCCGGGGCAAAGTACCGCCTGGGGCCAGAGCTAGAAATCAGCGGCTACGGCTGCGAAGACGCCTTCCTCGAAGGCGACACCCTGCGCCACTCCTGGGAATGCCTGGCCGACCTCCTCGACAGCGACCTCACCCACGGCATCCTCTGCGACCTGGGCATGCCGGTGATGCACCAAAACGTGCGCTACAACTGCCGCGTCCTCACCCTCAACCGGCGCATCCTCCTCATCCGCCCCAAGCTGATCCTGGCCGACGACGGCAACTACCGCGAACCGCGCTGGTTCGCCCCCTGGCGGCACACCCGCGCCGTTGAAGAACATGCCCTGCCCCGGCGCATCCGGGCCATCACCGGCCAGACCAGCGTCCCCTTTGGCGACGCGGCCATCGCCACCCGCGACACCGTGCTGGCGGCCGAAAGCTGCGAAGAGCTGTTCGCCGTAGACAGCCCCAACGTCTACCTGGGGCTGGACGGGGTGGAAATCCTGGCCAACGGCTCCGGCTCCCACCACGAGCTGCGTAAACTCCACCGGCGGATTGATTTGATCCGGGGAGCGACGGCCAAAGGGGGCGGCATCTACCTCTACGCCAATCAGCAGGGGTGTGATGGCGGCCGTCTCTACTTCGACGGCTGCGCCCTGATCGCCGTCAATGGACAGGTGGTGGCTCAGGGTTCCCAATTTTCGCCGCGTGACGTGGAGGTGGTGACGGCCACCGTTGACCTGGAAGCGGTGCGCTCCTACCGGGGAGCCATCGGCAGCCGCCAGGTGCAGGCCAGCCAGGCCCCGCCCGTGCCCCGCGTGCTGGTAGACTTTGAGTTGACCGATGAGCCGTCTTCCACCCCACGTTCTCCGTTATCCGTTCCCCGTTCCCCGTTCCCCGTTGCCGCTGCGCCATCACGGGCGATTGAGGTGCGCTATCACACGCCAGAGGAAGAGATTGCTTTTGGTCCGGCTTGCTGGCTGTGGGATTATTTGCGCCGCTCCGGGACCAACGGCTTCTTCCTGCCGCTGTCCGGCGGGGCGGATAGCTCCTCGGTGGCGGCGCAGGTGGGTATCATGTGCCAGATGGTGGCCGACGAGGCCAAAGCGGGCAACGCGCAGGTCATCGCCGACGCCCGCCGCATCACCGGCGCGGGCGACGATTATCTGCCAGCCGACCCGCAAGAGTTGGCCGGCCGTCTTCTCTTCACCTGTTACATGGGCACAAAAAACAGCAGCCCGGACACGCGGGCGCGGGCGAAGGCGCTGGCCGGGCAGATTGGCGCATCCCATCTGGACGTGAACATAGACAGCATTGTGGAGGCGATGCAGAAGCTCTTCGTCACCATCACCGGACAGACGCCTCGTTTTAAGGCGCATGGCGGCACGAACGCGGAGAATCTGGCGTTGCAGAACATTCAGGCGCGGCTGCGGATGGTGTTGGCGTATTTGTTGGCGCAGTTGTTGTTGTGGGTCAACGGCCGTTCCGGAACCCTCCTCGTCTTAGCCACCGGCAACGTGGACGAGGCGCTGCGCGGCTACCTGACCAAGTACGATTGCAGCAGCGCCGACATCAACCCCATCGGCGGCATCAGCAAAGTGGATTTGCGCCGCTTCCTCCGCTGGGCCGCCGAGACGCGGGGTTACACCGCCCTCCACGAGGTGGTCGCCGCGCCGCCCAGCGCCGAACTGGAGCCAATCACCGCCGACTACACCCAACTGGACGAGGTGGATATGGGGATGACCTATGAGGAGTTGAGCCGGTTCGGCCGGCTGCGGAAAATCGAACGCTGTGGGCCGCTGGCGATGTTCGAGCGGCTGCGCTTTGAGTGGGACCATCTGCCCCCCGAAGAGGTGGCGGCGAAGGTAAAGCATTTCTTCCGCAGTTACGCCATCAACCGGCACAAGGCGACCGTCCTCACTCCCGCCTACCACGCCGAATCCTACTCTCCCGACGACAACCGCTTCGACCTGCGCCAATTCCTCTACAACGCCCGCTGGACCTGGCAGTTCCGCCGGATTGACCAGGAGGTGGCGGCGCTGCGCCAGGAGGATTAGTCGCTGGTCGCTAGTCGCTAGTCGCCGCGAACGCGGCCGATCTCCCAGGCGTCGGCGCCGGAGGGGGTGGGCAGGCGCTCGAAGGTTTCTGAGTGGTAGAGGCCGATGAAGAAACGGCCGTTCCCCCCCCATCCCCCCGGAATCACCAACTCATGCCGGTCCAACAGCCGTTCGCCTGGCTGCCAGGTGGCCGTGGGGCGCGTGCCGAAGAGCGGCACGCCATCGTGCTGCGCCACCAACGCGCCCGATTCGTCCAGCAGGTGGACGAAGACGGTGTAATTCTCCGGGATCGCCCCGGCGCTTTCCCAGAGGAGGGTGACGGTAACGGCCGTTTCCCCCGTCACCCTGATCCCCTCGGCCAAATCCACCGGATCCCCATCGGCCGTCACATAAACGCCAACCAGCTGAATCTGCTCGCCAAATTGGACCGCCTGCGGGACCATCACCGCCGGGGCGGCGGCCAACGGCCGGTAGGCCCACAGCGCCAACCGGTTCGCCGCCAGCCGCGACTCAGGCAGCAGGTGATAATCGAGCCAGCGCCCCACCACATTATCCCCATCCCAACCGGAATTGAGATAAGGCACAAACCAGATACGTTCATAGGTTGCGGCCAACTCGGCCAGCGCCGCCTCCGTCTCCGCCTGGGCCTCTGCTGGCGTTTCCGGCAGCATGACAATTGGCGGAGAAGCCTGACGCAGGTAGTAGCGCAAGGCGGGATCGGGAAAATGGGCCAGGAAAAGGTCGCCGGGCGCGGTCTGAGCCATCACCCGCTCCGCGACTGCCCGGTAGCCCACGCTGCGGCTGTGGGCCGGGTCGAAGTAATAGCGCGTCAGGCTGATAGCATTGCCCAGGAGGATGAGACCCAATCCGGCCAACGCCAGCGCCCGCCAGCCGCGCCCCCGCTGCCCCCACAAGAGCAGAATCCCGGCGGCGACCAGCAGCCCCCAGGCGGGC
>CAYONK010000001.1:0-42412 GCA_964405285.1 uncultured Ardenticatenaceae bacterium | reverse complement strand
GCAAATATGTGGTGAAAGTCATAGTCAAAAAATGACTTATTTTCTACACTGATAATCATAAGTGGTATACAATCTCTTTTGTAAGTTAAAAATATACAAATGATAAAAAATGGGCTTTTCAGCGTGCAGAAAAATTTGCTCTCACATTCACGTTAACCACAGCGGGTCCACGCCAAATGCTGCTTATCGCGCCCGGCGAGTTTAATGTTGGATCTGCTGGATTTTATTTGTTGCTATTGTGAACTCAGAATCTCCTGGAGGACAACATGAATACTTTACATGAAGTTGTGTATCAGATTGTTTCCAATTCAACATTGTTGGCTGAGATTATGCAACAGGGTCCAGCGCTGCTTGAGCAATTCAATCTTGCCTCGGCAGAAAAGCAAGCCCTATCTTCGATGATTCAGAACTCGGATTCCTTGCGCCAGCTTCTTGCCGCCGATTACGTGCCCAGTCCTGCGCCAGAACAAGCGTGGATACCCTGAGAGAATATCATTCGCATATTTACGTTGAAATAAAAGTCCAAGTGAAAACTTGGCTTTTTTCGTTTTGGGGGTGCGCATTTGCGCTTGCAAAGATTGCCAAAATCTCCCGGAGCGCTTTCAATAATCCATTTGAGCTTGTCTCGTGACAGTCCATGATTGAAACCTTTGGAATTGACGCTCTTTGGTCTGACTCTCAAATTAGCGCAGATTATGTTGCCACTCTGCGAAGGCTCTGCCAGTGGACGGGCGAAACTGCATCTGCGGACAGCGCGTTGTCAAGGCTGCCTTCTATATTCTGTGAAGCGTATGGGGGCGACCTTAAGCAAACGGCGCCGATTGTGACGATTTGGAACGTGTTACGCCATGCCGCCCGTTTGTTGGACGACGTTGAAGATAATCATCAGGCGTTATCGGGGCAAACGGCCGTTACCCTCAACGTCTCGACAGGTTTAATCTTTACGGCGAGCTACTTACTTGGCGAATTGGAATCGCATACGATACCATCTGAAACTGCGCAGGAGATTCGGCGGGAATTCCATGTCGCTTTGCTGCAAATATGTGGAGGCCAACATGATGATTTGTCCATACGCATGCCAAGTCTGGACCAAAGTTGGGAGATCGCCCGGAATAAAACGGCCGTTGGGTTAGGCCTGGTTTGTTGGGCAGGAAGCCGTATCGCCACTTCAGACAGACAAGAGCTAAAATTATGTCGCCAGTTTGGCTGCACTCTGGGGCTACTAGACCAGATTCACGATGACCTGACCGACCTCACCGCAGAACAAGATTTAGATATCAGCAGCGGGCATGGCCTCCCCATTGCTTATGCCCTAACAGTCTTACCCGCAACACAACAAGATGAGTTATTATCTTTACTCAAGTCCACCGAACCAGCAAAAAAAGAGACAGCGCGGCGGTTAATCCTCCAAAGCGGCGCAGCCGTTTATCTGGCAACACAAGCGATGCTTCACCGCGATCAGGCTATGCAGATATTAGCAAGGATGACAATCCCCACAGAAACAAACAAAACACTGCAACAGATGGTAAATCAATATAACCTCACTCAACATCACCCATAACCACCATACCCTTGATAAGACCACTAAAACAATGTTTGCAATCCATCAAAAAAGCTTTGCAGTCCAGATCTCCATCGCTGTGATAGCAATTTCTTCACTATTGGCCATCAACTGGTCAATCTGGCAAACAACAATACAACCAGAATTAGGTGCATTGTGGGCAGACAACGGGATTATTTATTACGCCCATCAACATTCTGGCCTACAAGTAAACGACCAAATCATAAGAATTGATGGCCTATCTCTCAGAGAAAGTGGTTTTCCCTATTACCGGTGGCAAACAGGGGACCGCATTTCTCTGGAGATCCTTCGAGATGGTCAAGAGATGGTGTTAGAGCGGTCGTATACCAATCCTGCACCGCCTTTTATCCTCGTCACACGACTCTCATTGAGTTTCGTTGCCCTGGTGTTTTGGGGAGTCAGCATGGCTGTCATCCTCTTATCGCCAACCACCACAAAGGAGACTTTGCTTTTCTTTTTATGGTACCAAACGCTCGGCACCAGTCTGGCTTTGGGCGTTGTCACAGGCGAAGTCTGGGCCGGACACGCTGCAAATATCTTGACATGGTGTGCCGTAGCCTTTGCCATCCACTTCCATTTATTTTTTCCCTTTAACCATACCAACTGGCATAACAACAGCTCTATTTTTGTCATATATGGCATTGCCGCGTCAGGTATCTTGTTCAGACTGGTGATAGCGACCGAATTCATCACAGTGCCAAACTCCGCTTCAACCTGGTATGCCGTCGCCTTCTATACCTGGATACTAATTGGGCTAACTGTTGTTATGCTATTGTTAATTCGGGCGTATCGCCATACTGCTTCTCCTGTAACCAAACGGCAGATTGGCATGGTGACGCTTTCTGGCTTGATGGCTGGTATGCCGTTACTCAGCCTTTCAGTTTTCCCCAAGATTCTGCTAGACGAGATGCTGTTACCCGCTCAAATAGCTTTGTCGTTTCTCGTCGTCATCCCGATAGGGTATGGCTACGCGATTCGCAAGCATCAATTTATCCGAGTTGAACGATATGTGAGCCGCAGCGCAACCGCAATCTACGTCACCGGTTTATTGTGCTTTTTTTACTTCGGAATCATTTATGCCGCCCAAAATCTGCTTCACCATGACATCTTAACAAGCCCATTAACCAATCTGCTCATTATTTTGACCCTGGTGCTTATCTACAACCCGCTGTACCGTCGGTTACAAAATTTGGTAGATTACCTTCTATATGGAGGCTGGTACGACTATCCAACAGTTGTCAATCAGGTAACGCACGAACTCGAAGAGACAGCCGACATAGACACCCTTGCTGAAACGTTGAGCGTCAGCGTACAAAAGGCAATGCGCGTCCATTGGGTGTATTTACTCTGGCAAGGAAAACTACCAAAACAAACAACGTCTTACGTTTCAGACAACACACAGACCCCCATCCCCTTAGATGGGTTAAAACTTGCGAATTTGCAGAATATTTCCCAATATCTGAAACAGAAATCTCACCCGATAGATAATCAAACAATTCAACGAGAACTTCCTCGCAGCAAGTTATCCAGCGAAGAGAAGCAATTGCTTGAGAGCGGCGCAGTTCGCCTATGGGTTCCTATCCGTGGATTAGAAAATTCCTTGGGACTCCTCCTTCTTGGCCCCAAATACGGAGGAGATCTATTCAACACGGAAGATATGGGGATACTGAACGTTATCTCGCGTCAGGCAGGCGTTATCCTGCAAAACGTCCAACTAATCAGCGAATTAGAAGAGAAGGCGCGTGAAAACGAACGATATCAAAAAGAAATCAATCGAACCCGCGAAGAGGAAAGAAAACGGATCGCCCGCGAATTGCACGATCAGGTCATCCAACATTTGATCGGTCTGAAATATCAGATGGCCCAAATTGAAGTTGGTCACTCACTTGCTCTGCAAGATGTAAACGACAGAGCGTTGGTGGGGGACTTACAAGAAAAAATCGGCGAACTCATCCAAACGACGCGGTTGCTGTGCCAGGATTTGCGCCCGGCTGCTTTGGATTTAGGGCTTGTGTCAAGCATTCGTTCTCTTGCGAATCGTTTTGAGATGGAATCAGATATTGGAGTGTCTCTGACCATCGAAGGGGATCGAGCGATACCTGTTGATGAGGATTTGGCGCTGTGCCTGTTTCGGTGCGCAGGAGAAGCGTTGACAAACACCCGCAAACATGCCTCAGCAACCCAAATCGCAATCAATTTGTCAATCCGGCAAGAACAGCTTAAGCTAAGTATTAGTGACAATGGGTTAGGCTTTGTCGTCCCGGCACGCTTAGGGAGTTTGATGGAGCAGGATCATTTTGGCTTGGTAGGCATGCGCGAAAGAGTCGAACTGCTCAATGGAACGTTTGAGATCGCTTCGACCCCTGGTTCTGGTACGTCTCTGGAGGTAATTGTTCCATTCGCAAATCATGACATTTTGGAGGAAAAGGTATGATGGTTCAGCATGAAACTAACCAACTAGCAAAAAAAATACGGGTTATTCTGGCTGATGATCACCACGTCGTTCGTTCTGGTATTCGCAGCGCTTTAGAACGCTGTAATGACATCGAAGTCGTCGGCGAGGCGGCGGATGGATACGCAGCGTTGGAAATGGCCCGCAAGCTTCGGCCAGATGTTCTTGTCTTAGACATCAATATGCCTGGCTTGCAGGGCACGGACGTGACAGAAAAAATGAGCGAAATCCTGATAGAGGATCAGCCGGAACACGCTTCATATTGGCCACCGCACATCCTGATTCTCAGCGCTTATTGTGAGCCAGAGTACGTATATAATTTGTTTGCTGCCGGGGCCAAAGGATATTTGCTGAAAGACGAAACCCCTGAGCGTATCATTTCCGGCATTCGCCAGATCATCAACGGGGAGCCTGTTCTGAGCTTGCCGGTACAAAAGATGCTTCTGACGCGCCGGACAGAACCTCGCCACAACCTGAGCCAGAGAGAGTTGGAGGTTTTGCGTTTGATGGCTAAAGGTTATACGAATGAAGAAATCGCTGAGGCGTTGTTCATCGCCGTCGGTACAGTTAAGAACCATGTGATGAACACGTATAAAAAGCTTCCCAACATCCGTACACGCTCAGAAGCGGTTGCCTGGGCTTGGGAAAACCGAATCGTTGAAGTTGAATGAACGCCATTCTTGCGCGTTCCAGGCGCTGAGCAGCCAGTCGTACCAGATCAATCGTAAGCTCATCAAAGAGGATGAGGTCTAGTCACGTTTTCGAAGCCTGAACCTCAGGTGTTTTGTGCTGTTTCTGAACCCAATAATAAACTCAAAGTCACAGGATAGTGGTCACTTAGCCACAATGTAAATAGGTTTTTTTCCTCAACACGATTCAGTGCTTTGGAAGGAAAATAGGGTCCATGCTTGAAAATTCAATTGAAACTAACTTGAATGGCGGCATTGCCTGCCAGCCCTATAGCATAGATACCATTCGTGTTCTCATCGCGGATATCCATCAGATCGTGCGGCAGGGAGTACGGCAAGAAATCGAAAAGCACCACGATATTTTCGTCGTTGGCGAGACAGATGATGGGCAAGAGTTGCTTCAGCTCACCGAACAGCTTGGTCCCCACGTCATTGTGCTTGATATAAATTTGCGCAATTTGAGCGGGATCGAGGTTGCAAGGTACCTCGGCAAGAGGAGGGCAGGGAACCCTGACGCTGAACATGCAGAGATCTTGGTCTTTAGTAGTTACCACGACCGGCATTATGTTTGGAGTATGTTGTCGGCAGGAGCTAAAGGGTATTTGCTTAAACAGGATTATCTGGGAACGGTCGTGGATGGGATTCGCTCTGTGGCCTCAGGTCAGACTGTACTCAATCAGCAAATTCAGAATACGATGTTGCGTTTTATCCCTGAGATGAATCAAGAATTAAGTGGGAGCGAGATCAGCATTGTTCAACTTTTGGCGCGTGGCTTGTCTAATGATGAGATTGCCAGGCAGTTAAACATTAGCGAGGGAACGGTGAAGTCTCATTTACAAAACACTTATCGCAAGATCCCTTGGATACGCAATAGAGCAGAAGCGGTTACGTGGGCCTGGATTAATCGGGTTATTGTTGAATAATGCAGTCTTGGGTGACAAGATCGGACGCCGCGGACTATACCGCTGGTCATATAGCCCCTATCAGCAAAATCATAATTGAATAATGATTGCTATATCAGGCAATCGAAGCGATCCTGGTTAATAATATAGCTGTAATTGCGTATGTTTACTCTGGAGTTTTTACAAAATTAGTCATGATACAGGCTTGGTGGGTTTGCCAAACGCCTCGTTAAAAACCTGTCAGGTCTTGAGAGACTGTGTAATTATCAACATTAGCTGTAAGGAGAATTACGTCATGACTTTGATGTCTCCGCTGGATTTGTTAACTGTATCAAGTCAAGAACAAGATGTCATTCGTTGCCTGGTGCGTCAACCACGTCTGACTTTGCAAGAGATCGCTGGTTTGACCAGAATTCCGTTGGATGAGTTGGAGGGCCTTGTCAACCGAATGGTTCGAGACTGCCGTCTTAACCAAGATGGCGAAAGCAAGTTTCAGGTTCTGCTCCAACCATCTTATAAGCCCAAGCGGGAACGTGGGTCCAGCTTGTTGGATACGCTTTTTAACTAATGGATGCAGGGGTCTAGTGAGCAAGTTCTGATTGCTGTATTGCAACCAGATAAGCTTTAGACAGAAATAAGATGGCGGCTATTTCTCCTATTGAGCTACTCTCTGTCTCTTCAGACGAGCAAATCATTCTCCGGTGCCTGACCAGGCATCCGCAGCTGACGATCTTTGAGTTGGCTGCGCAGGCCCGAATGGAACTGACGGAAGTGGAGAAGGTGCTGAACGGGCTGTTGCGGCAAGATCGGATCGTAGAACAGCTGCGTAGGGGGAAACGGGTGTTCTCGGCCCGTTTCCAATTTAAGCGCCGCGCGGTGTGGAATATGCCGGCGGCGATTGTAAATTTGTTAGAGCAGACCCCGGACGCCTTCTTGACGGAGGTTCCGTTAACGGCCGTTCTCCCCCCTTCAGCGAAAGAAAGACTCCTGCAACTAAGCCAAAAGCGCACTCTTCTTCCAGACGAAGTGCTTGCCTGGCAAGGGCATAAAACGGATTGGGTCTGGCTGGTACAACAAGGGTTGCTGGTACAAACACGGCTGCGCAGTCTGCAAACAAAACAGGCGGGGAATTATCTGCATCGAGGAAGTTGGATTGGGCTGGCCGAAGGTCTAAGCGAAACGCCGATGACAACGACTTACACGGCCGTTACCGCCACCACCCTGCTCGCCTGGTCAACCTCAGACTTTTTGGGGTTCATTCAGGAGCAAGGCAAGTTTGCTCAGGCGCTTAACCGTCACCTCAGTCAACAGTTAACCACGTGCCAGCAGGCCAGCTCCCAGCACCAGCGCAAACTGTGGGTGGTGGACAGCGTTCATCCCAGGGCTGGCGTAACCACCTTCGCGCTGAATCTGGCCTGGCTGGCGCATCAACAAACAGAATCGGACACGGCCGGCCGAGTCCTTTTTTGGTCATTGAACCAACTCGACAATGAATGGCCCGGCAGGGTGATGGCAACGTCAGACAAGAAGGTTGGGCAGGCTAACATCACAGCCTATAGCGATGGCCCCGATCGTCTCGCCGCTCTTGACCCAAGCAGTTACGCCATTCAGGTGCAGCTGGACATGCTTCTGAGCGATCTATCAGCCCAATATGAGTACATTATCTGCGACGCTGGCAGCAGGGACAATCTGGAGATAACGTCTCGTCTGCGCGGGCAGGCCCATACGCTGATCACTCTGACTCGTGACCCGGATGGCGCGGAGGATGCGTTGAAACGTTGGGCAAGTTTACAGCCCTATTCTTTCCCCGGTCAGAAGCGCGTCCTGGCATTACAAAGCGGCGCACAGCCTCCGTCTAATCTGGATGCTCGTTTTCACCTGGTCATCCCTGCCGACGAAACGGCGGTGGCCTCGGCTAACAAGCAACAATTGACTTTGATACAAAGCGCCCCTGATAGCCTGCTAACCCAGGCATTGCACGAAGTCTATCGCCGACTTTCTTTAAACCACGCAGTGGCCTTGTTTGTGCCATCTACGATCAATGTGGACCAACAGGTAGACAGCAGCAAGCAGGTAAAAGCGACGCTATCTTTCCTGGGAAATCTGTTTGGGGGGGCGACGAGCAGTAATGCCGAGGGGGCCTGGCGCAGTGAGGAGAGCGGCCTGGTAACAGAACAAGTGACAATCGTGCGCACTTTCGTCTCGAAAAAAGCGCTAGATGCGCACCTGGATGACGTTATTCATTTTGCGACGAATCTTAAGCAAGACATGAAGCAAGAGGCTGTCGCCGTGAGCGTGGATAACCAGCTTATTTTAGTATAAGAGGGAGATAACCGATGACCAAGATTATTTCGACACATTCTTTTCGTGGTGGCACGGGTAAATCGAACGTAACGGCAAACCTGGCCGCGCTATTGGCTCAAGAAGGCTACCGGGTTGGCGTGTTTGACACAGATATTCAATCTCCTGGGATTCACGTCATTTTCGAGCTGGCGGAAACGGCCGTTGTCCACACACTCAATGACTTTCTCTGGGGCAAATGCGCCATCGAAGACGCCGCCTACAAAGTATATGAGTCAGAACAGGGTGGCGAAGTCCACCTTGTCCCTTCCAGCCTCGATCCCAACGACATCGCCCGTATCTTGCGGGAAAAATACGATGCGAGCGATATGCACAGCGCCTTCAGGGATTTGATCGCCGCTTTATCGTTAGATTATTTGCTCATTGACACCCATCCTGGCCTGAACGAAGAAACCCTGCTCTCCATCGCCATCTCCGACAGCCTGGTCATCATTCTCCGCCCCGACCAGCAAGATTTCCAGGGAACCAGCGTCACAGTAGACGTCGCCCGTCGCCTGCGTGTGCCAGAGATTAGCCTGGTTGTGAACAAAGTTCCCCCAGAATACAACTTTGACAAGGTACAAGAACAAGTTGAGCATGCCTACCATTGCGACGTGGCGGCCCTGCTGCCCCTATCCATAGACATCGCCGAAAACGGCAGCGCCGCCTTGTTCTGCCTAAACTATCCCGACCACCCGTTCACCGAAGGGTTAAAGAGCGTCGTCGCGCGGCTGCTGCTTAACAGCCCCGAACTCGTCCTTGCCTGATGCTATACAACAAAAAACCAAAAGCTACACAGTTAGAAACCGATCATAGTTAACATAAGGGGGTTCAGGATGATATATTCACCTACTCGGTACTTAGAAGTTACCCAATCCCGGATGAGTCCTGAATTGGTTTCTCCCACAGCTTTGGCGCGCCTCAAAACAATAGCTAAAATTTTACCCCCTGCATCCAGTTTGGTTTTAGAATGTCGTTTAGGCAAGTCAGATTCTGTTGATTTTATTCCACAGTTTCTAGCGCACGATGGTTCTCGTACTTTCCTCACCAACAGCAACCCGAACTATCTACTGCCCAACCAAGGGGTACTCGACAGCCATGCTTGGCAGCGTGTGCAAGATTTCTGCGCGCAGTGGGAACAGGTAGAACTTCTAAATATGGAGGTGGCTGACATTTGGCTTGAGTTTGATGTGGATGGCCCTCCCCCGCACATCCCAATCCCTGGATTATTTGTCACGTATGAAAAGAAACCCGGTACAACCGAGCTGCAGACACTCAGATCAAGGCATCATCAAGCCACCAAAGTCGCTTTGGAGATATTGCTCGCAGCACCTTTATCCCCCTTGCTTGCGCACAAGATAGACACTTGCTTCAACTCGTTACCAGAACATTCTTATATGTTTTCTGTAGGGGCAATGCTGTGTAGAGATTCCGTGCCCATCAAGCTATGCGTGGCCGATATAACACCAGAACAAGTCATCCCCTATTTGAAAGATGTGGGATGGCCCGGTTGTTATGACACTATCCACACTTTCTTGCACGAAATAGACCCGTTCTTAGATCGAATCGCTTTTCAATTAGACGTTATCAATGGCGAGATTTCCCCTAAAATTGGGATTGAATGCTACCTGACTGAACACAACCCCAGAAAAGAAGCGCGTTGGCCTCTGTTGCTAGAACATCTCGTCAAGATGGGGCAATGTATGCCAAATAAAAGAGAAGCGTTGCTGATGTGGTATGGTGGTCAATATAACCTTCTGCCCCAAGAACAAGAGGGGTATTTTGTGGACGGCCCATATTCCCGCAATGTGCTTGTCAGGTGCATCAACCATATTAAGGTGGTCATCCACCCAAACTCCTCTTACGAGACAAAAGCTTATTTATGTATCAACAAGAGCTGGTTACCACCCGCCAAGTCTGCCCTACAAAGTGTTTAATCAGGCGATAACTAATATGTAGCCAGGGTAACACAGGTTCTTCGCCTGTGTTACCGCTTGGTTAATCACCATCATATTTATAGATCACTTTGCCAAACCGTTCTCTGGCATTGTAACTCCTGTTGATAAACTCACCTAGCTGTTTACCAGAGTAAACTGAGTCAATCACAACATCAAAGCGCCCGGTCGTGTAATCCGCGATAGCTTGAGCCAGGTCTTCCGTAACACCCACACAATTTCCGATCAGTTTCATATTCTTCACCACAACGTTGGATAGAACATCCGTCAAGGCATTCGTTTTCTCTATAACAGGCGGTTGTTTATCAATGATGCGATGGTATTGACCAGCACGGCCGCAGGAAACGTAGCGTGCATTATAGGTCATTAAATGCACTACCCAGCTTAGATGGAGATCAAAAAAGGGGTCAAGGACGCAGTCAAACATTCCGGCCGCAGCCATAATGCTGCCTGCCTCAGGCTCGGGCGACACCACAAATAGCTGACGTACGCCCATCTCTTGTAATCTGTCAGCATAATCATCATTTGTCGAGGTGGCGTAGACGGCAACATCGTATTGGCGGAGGGCATTGATGGCAAACAAAGATGTATTCGATTTTGCCGAGGTCACAAGGACTTTTTCGCCAGGCTTCAAGTTGAGCTTGCGGATCATGCCATAAACGGTTTGCGCCCCGATGCTAAACGCAGCGCCGACCTCATCCGACATTTGCGGCGGGATCTTGATGAGCTTAGCGTAGTGCAACACCTCGTACTCTTTGGATGCCTTATTTGTGGGCACACCTTCGGCAAAAGGAGAACTGTTGTCATAGTAATGGTTGTTCCCAATCACTCTATCCCCAATAGCTAATCCAACAACATCACGCCCAATATCAACCACCTCTCCAGCAAACTCTGAGCCAATAGGTTGATAGACCCCTGGTCGGGTCTGCTTGCTGGCGGCAAAGATAAAGGCTTTATCACGGTAGTTACAGGAAAAGGCCTTCTTTCTCACCAAGACCCGCTGCCGGTTTTCAGGAGCGTTTCCATTAAACTCAGGTACAGACGTGGATATCATGCCAAAGGTAACGGGAACGCCGTCTATCTCAACCGTTTCCTTTGCGCTATCACATAGCGATTCTTCTGCATGATTGATCACTGCCAGATTTCTCATTTCACCATCCTTTTGCCAGTTACCCTGTAGTACAAGTTGGCAATCTATGTTACACGGTTACACGGTCAAAATCCGGCGCAAGTTTCGCCAGGCTACCGCAATTATTCCTTTCGTTTGTGATGTAGCAATGTCGCCACAGTCTTGTTCCTTCTCCAACTGATGGCACATTTATATAGGCTCAATGTCACGCTGGAAAATATAGCTGTTACATCATGTCCCCAAGTCAGGCTTCCAGTATGATCGAGCATAGTTAAACACACGACCCAACAATAAGGAATTAAGACGTGATCTACACTGTCGGCCCAGAAAAAGTATACAAAGCGCAGCTACAAGTATGGGGCGCCCTCTTTAAAGTAGGTCGTACAGAAGAGTATCGTGGCGGATGTGCCTTCGAGTCTGTTGTGGATGCACAACGCTGGATACAAGAGTACAAAAAGGAAGAGGATCGGAAGTTCACGGTTTTTGGCCTTGACGCTGAATGGGGAAAAGATACCGAGCCATCTGAGGATACGTGGTGGCACTATCTTTTGCATAATCGCCCAATTGTACCGCTTGATTAAGATTGTTCTTGCGTTGTTCTTCAATCTGTCCGCGGCAGATTGTGATAGAGGGGATACAAATTGTAGACGGAGATGTGCACACTCTCTGCAAAATGTGTTCCAGGAAGCAGTTAAGAAACTATATTCAGATTCAAAAACATAAATAAGGAGACTAAAAGAGTCATGTCAGAATATACCCCAACCCCCCAAGAAATTGTGCAGGCCTGGAAAGATGAGGAATTCCGCAACAGTTTATCCCCCGATCAACTCGCTGCTTTGCCGCCTTCCCCCGACAACATGGCCGAATTGTCGGATGAAGAGTTGGAAGAAGTTGCCGGTGGAGCCTGGACCTGTATCAACACTTGTGGTAACACCAAGATTAACACTCGATAAATTGTGTCAGGGTTGCTCCCCGGTCAAATTGAATGCGTTATTACAATTTGACCGGGGAGCAACCCTTTTTATTTGGGCATCGCGATCAGAGTTCTCTCGTTTGGCACGGTCTTATGACCGTGCCAGTACGCTAATAGCAATTGCATCATAACTGGCCTGACAGATTTCTACCAGATTGCGAATCTGCCAAATGCTTCGTTAAAAACCTGTCAGGTCTTGAGAGGCTGTATAGTTGCGTTGCATCTGGGATATAAAAAAGATGTCCCGCGCAAACAATGAAACCCTCTTAATCCCCTCGGACACGTTTCCCAAGGTTGAAAAATTTGTCTCCGTTGAGTTTAGCCATGCTGAATGCAAAATTTGACACGCCCTTATGGTTACAGGCAGCAACGCTGTTTGAACGGACAAGTTCTCTCTATCAGGACCATAACAATTTACCTGTGGAACAAGCGCCTTCTGAACGTCATCTAAAGCGCCTGGGTCAATGGAAGCGTCAGCGACCTTTTGACCAGGATGGGTATTTTGCGCAGAGATTGGCGGAGAGCCATCTGACAGAAGAGGGGCTGCTCTCTTTATTAGCTGAACCGGCAGTGACTTTGCAAGGGCGTGTGGCGAAGCAAGCGTGGGTTGCTGAGTTATTGGCGGCGTTTTCGACAAACCTTGACGCCGATGCTGGGCTATCGCAGGTTTTGCGGGCAAAGATAGATACGACTTTTCTCGCATTGATCAAGCCATTGATCCAGCAATCGCAAACGGCCGTTCATGTAACTGTCAGCGAGCTTGTTGGGCAAAACGGCCGTTTCCCCAGCCCGATTGATAAAACCACCATCGAAGATATCTTGTTCAGCCCCTTGTTAGACGAATTAACAGCGATATTGACGCCGGTCATGGTCTTGGAACTTCAAGCGGCACGTGTGCTGGGCCTTTTACAAGGTGAAACACCAGAAGCTCGTTTCCAAAGTTTCATCGGCCGTCTGCATCAACCAGATTTGGCGCTTTCCCTCTTACAAGAATATCCGGTCCTGGCTCGTTTGCTGATTACTTTTTTGCAGAACTGGGTTCAAGCAACACGCCTATTCCTGCAGCGCTTATGCAGCGATTGGGAAGACATTTGCCATACTTTCGCAGCGATAGATCCCTCTGATTGTGTAGCCCAGATCAACGCCAATGCCGGAGACCGCCACGCTGGCAGCGCCAGAGTCATGATCGTCACCTTTCGCTCCGGCGAAAAGTTGGTCTATAAGCCCAAACCACTCGACGTTGACGCGCATTTCCAATCTCTGCTTTGCTGGATCAATGCGCGAGGTTTCACCCCACCCCTGGCAACATTACCGCTGCTCAATCGCAGCAGCCATGGTTGGGTCGAATTTGTGTCTGCGCAGGCTTGCGCCACAGAAGCAGAAGTCAGGCGTTTCTTCACCAGGCAAGGAGGGTATCTGGGGCTGTTAACCATTTTGAAAGGGGTTGATTTTCATTATGAAAATGTGATCGCTTCCGGTGAACACCCCATGCTGATCGATCTGGAGACATTATTTCATCCTACATATATGGCTGCGCACGGCGCAATCGCCACGGCCTACAAACAAATCAACGACTCGGTAGTCAACCCGTTGTTGTTGCCCAACATCAGGTTAATCAGCCTCGGTTTGGACATAGGCGGCATGGGAGATGCTGCCAGCGAGAGTACACGAACAGCGTTGGTATTGGAAAATGTAGGAACGGACAAAATGCAGTACGCCCACAAACCAATTTCGGGAGGGGTGACAAATCACCAACCCCACCTGCAAGGGCAACCGATAAACAGCCTGGCGTATATAGACGAGGTTCTTGCCGGATTTCACGCTATGTATTGGTTATTGCACGATCATCGTGACGAGTTATTACATCCCGGCAGCCCCTTAGACCAATTTGCAACCGATCAAACGCGCATTGTGCCCAGAAACAGCATGACCTATGCCCTGTTATTGCGGCAATGCTTACAACCACAAGAGCTGCGCGATGGCTTGAATTACGAGAAAACATGTGACAAATTGTGGCTTGAAGTGCCTGATCAGCCTCACTTAAAACAGTTAATTCCTTTTGAACGCAACGATTTGTGGCAATTGGATGTTCCTTTTTTCACGACCCAACCCGGTTCAGAGCATGTATGGAGCAGCCGCGGCGACTGCATCGCCAATTACCTGGAAGAGTCTGGGCTGGAGTTGGCTAAAAACCGGCTACGAGACTTGAGCGCGGCCGATTACGAGCGGCAGGTTTGGTTTGTGCGCGCTTCATTTGTCCGGTCGTCGTCTGCCAGCGAAGTGCGGAGAAAACCCGTCCTGCTTGCCTCACCGGGTACACGCCCCGATCCGCTTGCGTTGGCGAACGTGTTAGGGGAGAGAATTGCGGCGTCAGCCATCCGGGAAGGAGATCGTGCCACCTGGGTTGATCTATATGCCCAAGAACATAAGTGGTTCCTGGAAGCGGGGAACACAAGCCTCTACAGTGGTTTGCCGGGCAGCGCTTTGTTTTTAGCTCACCTGGGGCGCGTGACGGACAACGGCCGTTACACCACCCTGGCCCGGCACACAATCAACTCTGTGCTTGGCTGGGTGGAAAACCCAACATTAGCCATGAAGCGCGCACTTAAATTGATTGGCGGATTTGATGGATGGGGTGGCATTATTTATACCCTGACGCATCTGGGTACTCTCTGGCAAGACGAAGACCTTCTCGCACGCACCGAACATTATGTGCAGCACATTACCTCACTCATCCAACGCGATACCCATTTTGACATCCTCTCTGGCGCGGCCGGTACGATTGTTTGTCTTACCAGCCTGTATGCCCATCGTCCTTCAAAACCGGTGCTAGATGCGGCAATACAATGCGGCGATTGGCTGCTCGACAAGGCACAGCATTCAGCATCAGGCATATCCTGGCAAGAGAAGAATCTACAAAACAATTCTCACAACGTAGGCTTTGCCACTGGGGGGAGCGGGATTGCCTGGGCATTATTGAAACTGCACCACGTCAGCGGGGAACCTCGTTTTTACCAGGCAGCCGCTTCTGCTATCGCTTATGAGCGGTCTGTTTTAGCTGCCGAGGGATCTAAGTTGCCTGCCACCTGGTGTGATGGGATAACCGGCGTGGGAATGGCGCGTTTAGCATCCACCCGCTATATGGATGACCCCCAAATGCGCGAGGAGATCAAAACGGCCGTGCAAAGCGCACTCACCACAGGAGTGGGCGACAACCACTCGCTCTGTCATGGCGCGTCTGGCAACCTGGAGTTCTTGCTCCAGGCTGCACAACAACTGTCAGATGCTAACCTAAAAGCCCACGTGCAGCAGTTAGCGAACGATCTCATAGCATCCATTTGCCAGGAAGGACTTATTTGCGGCGCGCCGCTCGGTATCGAGACTATGGGTCTCATGAATGGCCTTGCCGGCATTGGGTACAGTCTCTTAAGAGTTGCCTATCCGGCAGATATACCTTCTCTGTTGCTGTTTGAATTGCCCCAGGAGTAAAGCAAATGCGTTATCTATTTTGCGTTCTGGCAAGCGAAGGCTATGTTTACCCAGCCATGGCCGTTGCCTCTGAAATACAAAGCAGAGGCCATGAAGTTGCCTTTACCACCGGCCCTTCTTTTGCAGCGACACTGGAGCAATCGGGGTATTCATATATCCCCACGAATGACCAGGCCCATGACATCTTTGCTGTATCGCAATGGATGGATCTACAAGGTATTCGCAAGCAAGCAGATTACGTCACGGCTGCCGTGAACACATTTGAGCCAGATGTCATAGTTACTTCGGCGTTGGCGATAGGGCCTCTTATTATCGCCCAAAAGCACCACATCCCGGTCGCGGTTTTGGGGTTAGCGACGTACCCCTGGCCAACCATTAACGGCATTGAGGGCTTGCACTCTGAAAGCTGGGAGGCCAAACGGTATGACGGCCTTTGGAAGACATACCGTTTGGCCTGCCTGTACTCAACAGGTGAGAGGCCACCATTAGAGCAAAGCGCTTATCCCCAGTCAGCCTTATTGGGAGACCTGTTTCTCCTACGTAGTGTGCCAGAACTACA
Organism: uncultured Ardenticatenaceae bacterium; assembly: GCA_964405285.1. GTDB lineage: Bacteria > Chloroflexota > Anaerolineae > Promineifilales > Promineifilaceae > Leptovillus. The sequence goes on along the minus strand of CAYONK010000001.1, from coordinate 26,342 downwards.
AAAAGATATCGAAACACTTCCCGACAAAGTGCATCTGGTTGGTGGCTGTTTGTGGAAATCGCCCATTTCCCCCGAGAGACCTTTGTTGGACTGGCTAAATAGCGTAACCGCATCTCAGAAGCCTATCATCTATGTACAACACAACAACCGCTGGTCAAAGCCTTTCAAACAGGATGGGGAGACATTGAATGGCATACCTGATTTTTGGCCCGTTTTCTTAGAGGCGTTCAGACAGGAGCCTGTTGCGGTGGCTGTGTCAACCAATGATCCTGAAATAACGCAGAGCAATTTGCCGGACAACTTCTTTGTGAGCCAACATATCCCACACCAGGCTATTCTTCCTTACGCTGCTGGCGTGATCACGAATGGGACGACAAGTATTATGCTCAACACCTTATCGCATGGGTTGCCCATGGTGATCATTGTTACGGCCAGCGAAAGCTACGATGTGGCTAAAGTGTGTGGGCAAGCAGGGGTTGCCCACTGTATACCTGCCAATGAAGTGACCCCAATAAATCTTAAAGAGGCCGTCAGGGCAATGCTTTATGACGGTAACCTCAAACAAAACGCGCGTTGTGTACAACAGGCGCTTGCGCGTTATAAGGGCGCGGAACGCGCAGCCTCCCTGTTGGAGACGTTGGCGCTGAAGCAGGCCCCGGTAGTACGGCAAACAGAACCATTACAGTTATCGTGGGTAACGTAGAGTCAAAGTCATAGGCGAAATGTAACTACCCCCATATGGTGTTGGTCCTGGATTGAAGCTAGACTCGAAGTAAGACTTTCACAGGAAGGCATCATGATCGCAGCATATGTTGACGCACCAATTTCCCAACATACACCCGCTTCCCTTAATTGGCGATATGGTCGTTTGCCCTTGCCGCCAGAACATCATGTAGCGACCTGGCAGGAGTACCAGGCGGAAGCGGTACACCGTAGCGCCTGGGAAGCGCTGCAGGCGCGATTGGTGCAGTTGCAGTTTCCCATTCACCAGGGTATCAGCCAAACGGCCGTTTACCGCGCCGCGACCAAACAAGGGGTAGATACTTCTGGATGGGCCGGTCTGAGCGGCCTACTGCTCCAACAACCGGACGCCCTCCAGTTACACATTCACCAAAGCATCGCCGGCGCCGTGCCGGTACTGATCCCGGCCACCCGCGCCGATTTTTGCGCTCTGGTGCAAGCTCTGGCCAAACACAACGAACCATCCCCCATCCCCGATTCCATGGGCGCTTGCATGATCGCCGGATACAACAATTGGGATCGCGTTCGCGCCTATCGCCGCCAATGGTTGGCGGCCGATCCCCGCCGCACATCCCAAGATTGGCCGCACGCCTTTCAGGAACTCATCCCCCAAAAGCACCTTTATCAGGACCGCTTCATCATCCTTAGCCAGGGGGCTTACAGCAACGTGACCGCCGCTTCGCTTGGGTTGGCAGCAGACGAGTGGCACTCACTCTCCTTAACGATACGGCTTGAGCATGAGTGTGCCCACTACTTCACCAAACGAGTCTTTGGCGTTATTCGCCGACACCTGCACGACGAATTACTGGCTGACTACGCGGGCATCGTCGCCGCCATCGGGCATTACCGCGCCGATTGGGCGCTGCGTTTTATGGGTTTAGAAACATACCCATCCTACCGGACAGGGGGGCGGCTGGAAAATTACCTGGACCCATCGCTGCGACAGGACCCGGCATTTTTCCAGATCATGGACATCGTTGTCACGGCCGTTTACAACCTGGAACGATTCGACCGCGCATTAGCCGGGCAGGATCGGGACGAGGTCGGCCGGGGAGCCGCACTCTGCGCGCTGGCAGGCACGAGCCTGTCCGATCTGGCCGCCAGCGACGGGGAAAAGCGTCTGGCAGAGAAAGTTCGTGCCTGGAGAATAGTCATTTTGTCGGCAACCGAGCGCATAGAGGCAACGACCAACGAGACGCCGCTAACGCCGGTTATGATGTGAGGAGGACCGTATGACTTCTTCGATTTTTCGTAAAGTTTCCCTTGACCGTCTTTCATCCCCTGAGCAGCTTGATCTACTCATGCAAGTGACCAGCCCCCGTAGCTGGCTCGCTTTTCTGGCCTTGGCGCTGCTGGTGGCAACGGCCGTTTATTGGGCCATCTTCGGTCAAATTCCCTTGCAACAAACGGCGACGGCCGCTTTGATCCCCACAGGAGGCATCAAAAACGTCATCGTGGCTGAACAAGGACAGCTTTATGCCTGGCACGTCGCCGCCGGAGAGAGCGTCGCCACAAACCAGATCGTGGCTGAGATTCTGCCTCTGGGCAAGAGCGCGCCCGTGCCGGTACGCAGTTTGCACAACGGCCGCATCTTGCAGCTAAACACAGACGTAGGCCAACTCCTGCGCAGCGGCGACTCCCTGGCCAGTCTACAATCCACCGGGACAGGCGAGAGCCTGGAAGCGGTCCTCTACCTATCGCCGGTCGCCGCTCGCCAACTCCAGGTCGGTATGCCAGTGGCAATTGAGCCTGTTGCCACGACTAGCGTTGCTCCTATGTCTGGTGTGGTAACGGCCGTTAGCCAATACCCCGTCTCCAGACAGCAAATAACCCACTTGTTGGGCAGCGAGGCACTCGCCCACAATCTGGCGCTACCGGATAACCCGATTGAGGTGCGCGTGCTGATCGAGACGGATACGGCCATTACCCAACTATCGCCCGGCCTCATCGGTACATTGGCTTCCGCCACCATCCAGATCGGGGCACAGCGCCCCATTGAATTGGTGCTGCCTCTTCGTTAGCCTCGGCTTAATAGCAGGGCCGCAGGCAAGCAAACAAGCCCAAAGGCAAGTGATTCCATGAACGAAAACCGGATCGAGAGAGCAAAAAAGGCGTGGCCGGAACTGAAAAAATACCTGCTTGGGCGACATCGCGCCAAAACACCCACGGTATTGCAGATGGAAATGGTCGAATGTGGCGCGGCCGCTTTGGGCAGCATCCTCGCCTATCATGGCAGCCACATCCCCCTGGAAGAGCTGCGCGCGGCCTGCGGCGTGAACCGAGATGGCAGCAAAGCCAGCAACATGGTCAAAGCAGCGCGCACCTATGGCCTGACAGCCAAAGGATACCGGCAAGAGCCGGCCGGTCTGCGCGACGTACCCTTGCCCGCCATCATCCACTGGAACTTCAATCATTTTGTCGTCCTCGAAGGCTTTTACAAGGATACGGTGTACCTGAACGATCCGGCAACCGGCCCGCGCACAGTGTCGGCCCAGGAGCTAGATGAAGCGTTCACTGGCGTGGTCTTGACCTTTAGCAAAGGAGAGGGTTTTCAACCGCAGGGCAAAAAGCCAAGCCTGGCAGCCGCCTTGCTGCCCCGGCTGGCAGGGGTGGAAATGGCTCTGGCCTTCGTTGTGTTGGTCAGCCTGGTCCTGGTCATTCCCGGCCTACTGATCCCCGCTTTTTCCCAGGTCTTTGTGGATTATTACCTGGTGGGCGGTCGCACAGAGTGGATGGTTCCTTTGTTGGGCGGAATGGCGTTAACGGCCGTGTTGCGCTCCATCCTCACCTGGATGCAACAGCGCTATCTACTGCGCCTAGAAACGCGGCTGGCCCTGTCCAATGCCAGCCGCCTCACCTGGCATATCCTGCGTCTGCCCATTGAATTCTTCAGCCAGCGTGGCGCAGGCGACATCAGCGCCCGTATCGAACAAAACGACCGCGTCGCCGAACTCCTCTCCGGCGAACTGGCAACCACCTTGCTTAACGGCGTGCTGATCTTCTTCTATGCCATCCTCATGTTTCATTACAGCGTCACCCTAACCCTCATCGGCATCGGGATGGCCGCCCTCAACTTCCTGGCCCTGCGCATGGTGGCGCGTCGCCGCAAAGATGTTAACCAACGTCTGGTTCAAGAACATGGCAAATTGCTCTCCACCACCTTCAACAGCCTGTCCCAAATCGAGACGATCAAATCAACCGGGCGCGAGGCTGATTCTTTCGCCACCTGGTCTGGGTATCAGGCCAAAGTTTTCAACGCCAACCAGGAGCTAGGGGCCACCACCCAGATCATCAACGTCGTCCCCTTCTTGCTCAGCCAGATCACCACCGTCGTCATTCTCATCGTTGGCGCGTCGTTGATCCTCAATGGGCAAATGAGCGTTGGCATCCTGGTCGCTTTTCAAACGTTGATGTCCAGTTTTTTGGCGCCGGTGAACCAGGTCGTGCAATTGGGTACACAGTTGCAAGAAGTAGATGGCATTGTCCGCCGCCTGAACGACGTGACCAATTATGAGCCGGACCCGCGAGTGGATTTGGCGGACGACACCTTCCTGGAAGACGCCGACCACTCCCTACAAAAACTGATGGGGCAGCTCGAAATCCGTAGCCTGACCTTTGGCTACAGCCGCCTGGCTGCCCCTCTGATCCAGAATTTCAACCTCTCTTTACAACCGGGGATGCGCGTGGCCCTGGTTGGTGGTAGTGGCAGCGGCAAATCTACCATTGCCCGCCTGGTCGCCGGTCTTTACCGTCCCTGGGATGGACAAATTCTCTTTGACGGCCGTGAGCGCGAAGAATTTCCGCGTGTGGTCGTCAGCCATTCGTTGCGCATTGTCGATCAGGACATTTTCCTCTTTGAAGGGAGCATCCGCGACAATCTCACCATGTGGGATCGGCAAATTCCGGAAGAGACGATCATCCGCGCCGCTAAAGATGCCCATATTCACGATGAGATCACCAGCCAGGCCGCCGGGTACGATCACATGGTCGAGGAAGAGGGACGTAACTTCAGCGGTGGGCAGCGGCAGCGCCTGGAAATCGCGCGGTCGCTGATCAGCGACCCATCTATCTTGATTCTCGACGAAGCCACCAGCGCTCTCGATCCCATCACCGAGAAACTGATTGATGACAACTTGCGCCGTCGCGGCTGCACCTGCCTGATTGTCGCCCATCGGCTGAGTACCATCCGTGACTGTGACGAGATCATCGTCTTGAACAACGGCCAGGTGGTCGAACGTGGCACACATGAAGAACTGTGGCGTCGTGGTGGGGAATATACCCGCCTCATTAAAGCCGAAACGCCTGAATCAGAGCGACTGCTTGACTCGATATTGGAGAAGTTGTACGTATGAAAACACGACAATTACCAGCGCACGGTCAACCAGACGACCCAATAGTAGAACCAGCCGAAGAGATGCCGGTGGAAGAGTTGTTCCTGCTGCATTTACGTTATAAAGAAGCGCAAATGGTCGAGAGCGGTAGCAACAAACCAATCCTTTTAGACGACCTTGCGCATTGCTGGGTTGTCTATACAGGATGGGCTGACGTATTTGCCGTTTCATTGGAGAATGGCGAAGTCGCCGGGAGTAGAACGCATCTGTTCCGGGTGGAGGCAGGGCAGGCTGTCTTTGGCATGGATTTGCGTGCGGAACAGTGTCAGGTCGGGCTGCTGTTGGTGGGGGGCAAACAGGCACGGCTGCTACGCCTCTCGACTGATCGGCTGTATCGCCTGTCTCAAGATCATGATTTTCGGCAGCCGGTAACTGCGCTGCTCGATAACTGGGTACGGCAACTTTCGGCCTGCCTTTTGGACAGCCTCCCACCTAAAGATTGTCGTCGTCTGGAGGCTGGTCCGGCGATTTACATTGAAGAAGCCAGCAACGTCTGTGCGCGGCGTGGTGTGTTGTGGGTGCGGCACGATTATGGGCATTCCCGGTTTATTGGCGTGAATCAATTGCCGCTGCTCAATGGCAAAGTGCGCTGGCCTATTTCGGAACGCGCCTGGATTCAAACAGCCGAAAATAGCCAGATCGATCTCATTGATACCCACACCTTCCTGGCGCAAACGGTTCCCTGGCCGGACCTGGCGGATTTTCACCGTCACATGTTGCAGAACATCGCCCAATGGCTGGAGCAAACGCGACGGCAGCAGTTAGGTCGCCTGTATGCCAAACAGGCTTCTGATCAAGCCATTATCAATGAGGCGCTGACCCGCCTGGCTGTCCCTTTTGTGTCGCCGGCCGCGCCGTTAACGGCCGTTTCCCCCGAAGACAACCCCCTGTTACAAGCCTGCCAGATGATTGGGCAGCGCCTGGGCATGGACATCGTTGCCCCTCCGAAAAAAGCGCAGCAAAATAAGGCCCTCTCCCTGGCGGATATCGTTCGCGCTTCGCGCGTGCAGACGCGCCAGGTGGTTTTGAAGGGGGAATGGTGGCAACAAGACAACGGCCCACTGCTGGGATTCTGGGAGGAAACAGGGCAGCCCATCGTCCTCATGCCCTACAAACGAGGCTACCAACTCCACGATCCGGCCACGCGGCAGCAACAAGCGTTGACTGCCGAAGTCGCCGAAACCATGAAGCCATTTGCCTACATGTTTTACCGCTCCCTACCCAACAAGCCAGTTGGCGCCTGGGAGCTGATCAAATTTGGTCTGGCAGGCGACACAATGGACCTGCGCCTCATTTTATTTGCGGGTATCGCCATCGGCATCTTGGGGATGCTCATCCCCATTACAACCGCTATCATTTTCGACCAGATCATCCCGCAGAACGGCCGTTTGCCGCTCCTCCAACTCGGCTTCTCATTGATCATCGTTGTCCTGGCAATGGCCCTGTTTCAGGTCGTGCAAAACCTGGCTCTACTCCGGCTGCAAGAACGCATGGGCGCTGATTTAGAAGCGGCTATCTGGCAGCGCGTACTCAGCCTGCCTGTCTCCTTTTTCCGCGATTACACTTCAGGCGATTTGGGTAACCGTGTCTTAGGCATTCGCCGCATCCAACAAATTCTCTCTGGTACGGTGATGAGCGCCATGCTGGCCGGTATTTTCTCGGTGTTCAGCTTCTTCTTGCTCTTTTACTACCACAGCGGCCTGGCCTGGACGGCGACCGGGTTGGTGGCGCTTTCCGTCGCGGTGATGGTTTTTGCCGGGTATCGCCAGATGGGATACTACCGCCAACTGGTCCACCTGCAAGGTAAGTTGTCGGGTATTCTTTTGCAGGCGATTGAAGGGATCGCCAAATTCCGCGCCGCCGCCGCCGAAGGGCGCGCCTTTGCCACCTGGGCGGCCGAGTTTAGCCACGCCCGGCAGGCCAGCTACCAGGCACGTGATATATCTAATAATCTGCAAGTGTTTAACGCCGGCTATCAAGTCATCACGGCCATGGCGATCTTTGCCGTCGTTGTTTTATCCGGGCGCGAAGTATTCACTATCGGTCAATTCCTGGCATTCAACACGGCGTTTATTCAATTTATGACGGCCGTTCTCACCCTAAGCGGCGCCTTCTTGACCATCCTCAACATCATCCCCATGTATGAACGCGCCCGCCCGGTGCTGCAAGCCATGCCAGAAGTGGACGCTCTCAAAGAACATCCTGGCGAACTGGTCGGCAGCATTGAAGTGTCCCACGTCTCTTTCCGTTACAGCCAGGATGGCCCGATGATCCTCAAGGATGTTTCGTTGGCGATCAAACCGGGCGAATTTGTAGCTCTGGTCGGCGCTTCCGGTTCGGGCAAATCCACCCTCTTCCGGCTGCTGCTGGGCTTCGAGCAACCCTTGTCGGGCAGCATCTATTACGACGGCCGCGATCTGGACAGCCTGGATGTCCGCGAAGTGCGGCGGCAAATGGGCGTCGTCTTGCAAAATGGCAAATTGATGGCCGGCGATCTCTTCACCAACATTGTCGGCTCCTTACCCTTGACCGTGGAAGATGCCTGGCGTGCGGCCGTCATGGCCGGGTTGGCCGAAGATATTCAGAAAATGCCGATGGGGCTGCACACCATCATCAGCAACGGCGGCGGCACGTTGTCTGGCGGGCAACGGCAGCGCCTGCTCATCGCCCGCGCCATTGTCAACCGGCCGCGCATCCTGTTCTTTGATGAGGCGACCAGCGCCCTGGACAACCACACCCAGGCTGTTGTCAGCCGCAGCCTGGAAGATCTGCAAGCGACGCGGGTGGTCATCGCCCATCGGCTCAGCACTATCAAGGGGGCGGATAAGATTTTTGTGTTGCAAAACGGCCGTGTTGTCCAACAAGGAACCTACGACGAACTAATTAACGTGGAAGGGTTATTTGCCGACCTGGCAAAACGGCAAATGGCATAAATCGGAGTAAGAGAGATGACAACTCATTATTTTCAAAACAACAAGAACCTGTTGATACCGCTTGTCGGCGCGACCCTGTATGCGCTGTTGAACTGGCTAACAACGATTTTTCCGTTGGCCACAGCTGGTGACGTCAATATTCGCCCTGGCGTTGTTGTCCCTATCTTTTTTGGGTTTGTTTTTGGTCCGGCGGTTGGCTTTTTCACCGGGATGGTTGGCAACATCATGGGAGACCTTCTCTCCGGCGTCATCTCTTTTCCGGTATCCCCCCTGACGGGGAACGCTTTTGTTGACTTTGCTATGGGCACGTTTTTAGCCTGGCAGATCGGCAACGGACTCATGGGCATGGTCCCAGGTTTTGCCAGACGCTTTATTCCTGAGTTTAATACTCTCCGCGATTATTTCCACGCCATCCTTGTGGCAATGACCGCCATCGTGTTAGGGATGGGGACGGCCTCCGCCTTGACGGTGGCTTTGGGTGTTTTAGACGTGCATTTTGTCTTTACCCAATACTTTGTTCCAGCCGTCTGGAGCAACATTTACAACGTCGTCTTTCTCTTGCCCATCTTGCTCTACAATTTTCAGCATTTTGATATGAACGCATTTAGAGCGTTCCGCTCCAGGTTCATGCGCCGGCTGTTATTCTTGCTTCTCAGCGCCGCCGGTTTGCCCATTATTTTGCTGGGTCTTTTCTTGGTACAACCTGACATGGTTGGCGGAAATAGCGACCAGGGGCTTATCTTGTTCAAGCTGTCGTTTACGATTATCCTGACGATGCTCTTTGTCATTGTCAATGCCAGTATGATCGCGCAACGCCTTTCTGGAGTCATTATCAATCTCAGCGACGCAGCCCAACTGATGGAGGCAGATGAGCTTTCTATTGAACATATTCAAGACCTGAAGACAACCCCGGGCGACGATGAAATCAGTCAACTCTGTCGCATTTTTGGAAGAATGGCCCAGGAAACACGCCTACGTCAGGAGGATATGAAGCGACAAATCCGTCAGCTTCACATTAAAATTGATAAAAGTAAAACTGCCAGCGAAGTGGCCAGCATTGTCGAAACCGATTATTTCCAGCAGCTTGAGAGGAAAGTTGACGAACTGCGAGTAAGTGTGAAACTGTAAGCTGATAGCCAGGTGTGGCGGTGCTGCGCCGGGCTTATGGCAACTAAAAAACGGCCGTTACGTCGCTGCACGTAACGGCCGTTTTGTACTTTGTGCCAAACCACGTCACACATTCAGGCAACTGCCCAGGAAGCCTCTTCTTGCCTTACGGCTGAACGGCCAGGCTCTCCGCCAGCGCCACCAGGTCAGCCTGGTCCAGTTGGGTTACGGCGTGGGCAGAACCATACCGGCCCATCTCAAACCAGATGCCGTCCTGCATCCAGCGCAGGCGCAGGACGGGCGCAAGCGAGTTCCACTCGGCTGTCTCTGCACCGGCGTAGGCCACAAAAGTGCCTTGCACCAGTTCGCCCGGTATATCGCCAATCTGCACTGGGATAACGGCCGTTTCCGGCGCCGCATCCCAATCTGACTGCAAGAAACCATGCTTAGATTGCGTGATGATCAGGTAGCCTTCGTTATTCGCGGCCTGGTATTCCAGGTGAACCGCGTTGCCATAATACCGGGCGCCCAAGAAGGTGAGTCCGGCAGGCGTGGATTTGTTTGATTCCCATAAGCTGTTCTATAATCAGCAGCATCTCCATTCCACCCTGTACCATCTCTAGCTGTGATGACTTTGCCACCTTGTAAGAGGCTGCCATGCAACCCATAGAAATTTGCCTTTTGGGCGAGTTTAATGTGCAGATAAACGGCCGTTCCCTGCCCACTCTCAACGCCGACCGCCCCAAAACCTTGCTGGCCTATCTGCTGCTGCACCGCGACGCCCCCCAATCCCGCCGCCATCTCGCCTTTTTGCTCTGGCCCGACTCGACCGAGACGCAAGCATTGAGCAACTTGCGCTACCTGTTGCACACCCTACGCCAGGCATTGCCCAACGCCGACAGCTACCTGGTCGCCGACAAGCTGACCCTGCAATGGCGGCCCCAACTCCCCTACCGGCTAGACGTGGCTGACTTTGAAGAGGCGCTGCTGGCCGCCGGACAAACGGCCGATCCCCACACCGCCCGCCGCTGGTTGGAGCAGGCCATCACCCACTACCGGGGTGATTTGCTCCCCGCCAACTACGAAGATTGGCTGATCCCGCAGCGGGATGACCTGGCCCGCCGTTACCAGGCAGCCCTGGTTCAGCTGGTAGACCTGCTCACCGAAGCGGGGGAGTATCAGGCTGCGTCTGATTACGCTCAAAAACTGACCCAACAAGACCCGCTCAACGAGGCCCACACCATCCGCCTGCTGCGTCTTCACGCTCTGGCGGGGGAGCGGAGCGCCGTCCGGCGTGTCTACCAGCAGTGTGTGGACAGGCTGGCGCAGGAGCTTGGCGTTGAGCCAGAAGCAGCCACACAGGCCGCCTATGAGGCAGCGCTGGCGCAGGCCGCGTCAGCGGTTGCCCTGCCGCCGACATTGGCCCCAAGCGAACCCCGGCCGCTGCCCCAGCCCCCCACGCCTTTCATCGGCCGCGCGGTGGAACTGCTTGAGATCGGCCGACTATTAGCCGACCCCCACTGCCGTCTGCTGACCATCACCGGACCGGGCGGGATGGGGAAAACGCGGCTGGCGCTGCAAACGGCCGTTTCCCAACAACCCCATTTCCGCGATGGCGTGGCCTACGTCTCCCTGCGCCCGCTCAATTCGGCCGATTTTCTGGCCGCCACCATCGCCAGCGCCCTCAACCTGACCCTGGCCGGACAGCCCGACACCCGCAGCCAACTGCTCCACCTGTTGTCCCAACGCGAGATGCTGATATTCCTCGACAACTTCGAGCATTTGCTTCAGGGCATAGACCTGATCGCCGACATTCTGGCCCAGGCCCAAGGCGTCAAGCTGCTGGTCACTTCGCGGCAGCGGCTCGATCTACAAGAAGAGTGGAGCTTTGCCCTGGGCGAATTCACGCTGCCGGCCGCGCCCGTCGCCGCCGAAATGGAAAACAGCAGCGCGGTTGCCCTCTTCACGCAGAGCGCCCGCCGCGCCGACAACAACTTCAACCTGACTCCGGCCGACTATGAGGCGGTGGCCCGAATTTGCCAATTGGTCGGGGGGCTGCCGCTGGGTATTGAGCTGGCCGCCTCCTGGACGCGGCTGCTTTCCTGCGCTGAGATTGCTCAGGAGATCGAGCAAAGCCTCGATTTTCTAGTAGTCAGCACGCGCAATATCCCGGCGCAGCACCAGAACTTGCGCGCCGTGTTTGACCAATCCTGGGCGCTGCTGACACCCGCCGAACGGCAACGATTACAGGCTTTGACCATTTTTCAGGGCAGCTTTACCCGGTCGGCCGCCGCAGCCGTGGCCGAGGCGGCGCTGCCGCTGTTATCCAGCCTGATTGACAAATCGTTGCTGCGCCGTCAGGGACCAGACCGCTACAGTCTGCACGAGCTGATCCGCCAATATGCGGGGGAACGGCTGCACGCCGATACGACCGCCTACCAGGAAGTTGCGGCAAAACACGGCCGTTATTTTCTCGACTGGTTAGCCGACAGCGAGGCCAACTTGTTCAGCCATCTGCGCAGCCTCGTCTTTGAGCAGTTGACGACCAGCGTCGGCGACTTGCGGGTCGCCTGGGAATGGGGTCTGGCGCAGCAGCAGTGGGATCTGCTGCTCCGGGCCGCCCGCACGTATCCTACCTGTTTTGAACTCCGTTCCTGGAACCAGGAAGGGCTGCGCGTGTTAAGCGATACCACTGAACGATTACAACCATTGGTCAAAACGGAGTCAGTCAATCCGGCTGCCCGATTACTGTTGGGGGCCGTGCTGGGCAGCCAGGGCTGGTTCCATTTTCGCTGCGGCCAGATGGCCGAGGCCCGCACCGCCCTGGATGAGAGCCTGCCCCACATTCGGATGAGCGCACCCCACGCCGAGAAAGAGCGCTGCCTGCAATTTGCCTTGTTCCAGTTGGGCATGGTGGCCTACATCAGCGGCGATTACGCCACGGCCCAGAGCGCCCTCGACGAGGGCCTGGCTATTAGCCAACGGCTCAAGGATGATTGGGGCGAGGCTTACAGCCTGGCCATTCTGGGCATGGTGCGCCTGGCTCAGGGGCAGGCGGCGCAAGCCTATGAGCTGCTTAGCAAAAGCCTGACTATCTGGCGGCGCAATGGCTCCCCCCGGCTGGGCGTCTTCTGTTTTTCATTTTTTGGCATTGTGACCCGCGTCATAGGTAAACATGAGGAAGCGGAAGCCGCGCTGCAAGAGGGTTTGACGCTGGCCCAAAATGCGGGCGACCGGTATGGCGTAGCTACCTTTTTGCACAACCTGGGCGCGCTCAAACTGGCCCAGGCAGACTATGAAGAGGCGGAAACGGCCGTTCACAGCAGCCTGACTATCTTCACCGAACTGGGTGATCGCTGGCGCATTACCCAAGGGCAAACGTTAGCGGCCGCCATTCGCCTGGCCCAGGGGGATTATGCCGGGTCGGAAACGGCCTATCGGGATGCCTTTGCGACCGCCGTAGCTGCCCATGCCCTGCCCTATGCGCTGGAAGCGTTGGCCGGTCTGGCCGACCTCTACGCGCAAACGGGGCAGAAAGCGGCTGCTTATGCCCTGGCGCAGCGGGTCCAGAGCCATCCGGCCAGCAGCGGCCCGGTTCAGACCCGCGCCGCTAAGCTGGTGACGCAGTTGGCGGAGAAGGGGATGGGGGAAACGGCCGTTGCTCCCTCAATCGCGGAACTGCTGGCCCGTATTTGAAGCATTGTCTCAGTGTAAAGGGCGCAGTGTAAATGATGGAGATTGGAGATTAGAGATTGGAGATTGGTCCAATCTCTAATCTCCAATCTCCAATCCCAGTTCCTTAGCGCAACTGATAATCCCAACCGAAGTTGACTACCGGCAGATGCTCGCCGGGAGCCAGGGTGATCTGGTGATACCAGATGCCTCTGGCGGGGAAGGTCCAATCGCCGGGCAGCAGCAGGGGGACGTTTTCCGGTGAGGCGGCGTTCATGGAGACGCAGTAGACGCCCGGATTCAGGTTGGCGAAGGTGTAACGGCCGTTGCTGTTTGTCACCGCGCCTACCGTCCCGCCGCTGTTGTTGGTGCAAGAGCCGGGGCGCAGCGAGATGGTTACACCGGCGATGTAGCTTTCCGTGGGCTGGATCATGCCGTCGGCGTGGTACACGCCATTGCCGTCCATGACGCAGTTCCCGGCCAATATCTCCCCGTTTTCTGCCGTCACACAGGAGTCATCCCATAGGTAGCCGCTGATGGAGCCATTGGGGATCAAGGCGCGCAGGTTGGCATTGGTGACGGTCTGGCCGCTGGTCACGGTAACGGCCGTTACGTCTTCCAACAAACCGTCGCTGCCCATCAAGCCCACACAGTAGCTGCCGCTGAAACGGCCGTTGAACCAATAACGGCCGTCTGTGCCGCTCCAGGTCGTCTGGGTCGCATTTTGCAATACGTGGCAGGCCGTGCCCTCAATGAGCCACACTTCACGGCTCCCCATCAGGGGTTCACCGTTGTCGTAACGGCCGTTTTCATCCTGATCCTGGTACACCAGACCGGAGATGGAGCCATCTTGCGTGGGCGTGCTGAACGCCTTAATTTTGACCCACAAGGGGGCATGGCTGCTGCCCAGGCCAAACAGATTGTTTTGCGGCGTGACCAATTTCCAATCGCCCCGGTAGCTGCCCGCTGCGGTCGGGGCCGTCAACTGCACACTCAAGTCAATGGTCTGGCCGGGGGCCACGCTGGCGGGCAGCGCCATTTGCCCCACCACCGCGCCCAGCAGATGACCATCTACGTGGGCCAGTTTGTAACGGCCGTCCCAGGTGCAAGTCCCGCTGTTGCGAATGCGCCACGTCTTGATAAACGATGCCCCGGTGGGGATTTCACTGTCATCGGGAATCGAAATATCGGCGACAAAGGTGGCCGCATTGGTGCAGGCTGCGCTGGTGGTGGGCGAAGCTGTTGGCTGCCCGCCGGGAACCCGCACTTTCACCCAAACCGCGCTGCCGCTGCGCCCTACGCCAAAGCGCGTGCCCTGGGGTGATTCCAATATCCAATTGCTCTGATAAACGCCGGGCGTCACGGGCGATCTCATCTGCACGCTGACGTCAACCGTTTCGCCAGGGGCGACGATGGCGGGCAAGGCTATCTGCCGCACAACGGCATCAAGCGTCGGGCCGCCGGTATGGACGAGATGGTAACGGCCGTCCCAGATGCAGGTGCCGTTGTTTTTCAGCCGCCACGTTTTGAGGAAGTCAGCGCCCGGCGCAACGTCGCTGTTGTCCGGGATGGTCACATCGCTGACAAAGAGGGCAGCGTTGGTGCAGGCGGTCACTCCGCCAGCAGCCGGGCTGGCTTCAGCGGTGGGGGTGGGCGTAACGGCCGTTTCCGGCGTCGCTTCCTCGGTCGGCGGGGTGATGGTGTCGGTGGGCGTCGGCAGCGTTTCAACAACGGCGATGGGGGTCGCTGCCACCGTGTCCGTGTTGTCAATGAGGAAGAAGCTGTGTACCAGCAAAGCTACTCCGCCAATTGCGGCCAGCACCAGCCCCAGGCCACCTCCTAATAGAATAAAAATATGCGTGCGAGACATGATAATGTCCTCCTTCGATTTGCTCTCGAGGACGAAAGATAAAGCGGCTGTTTTGCCTTTTCTGTCGTTCTTCCTTCGTCTTCGGGCGTCTTGTTAGGAACGATAGCGCAACGGCCGTTTGACCAGCGTTTGCCAGGCGTTGCCACAAGTCGTCCACCATAATGTCGTCATGGGTGGTCAAAATATAACAGCCAGTTTGCGCGCCAGACTGGATCATTGGTCGTCCGCGTCCTCATCCCGGCCCCAAGCGCTCCCCCAACGATGGGCAAACGGCCGTTTCGTTACACTCCCTTCATGAATACGCACTCTACCCATCATCAGCAAGCCCTCGTCTTGGGGGATGGCCTGACCGGGTTGTTGACGGCTCAGGCGCTGACCCGCTTTTTCCGGCAAGTGGTTGTGGTGGAACAACCGCTTGCCGCCGCGCCGCCCTATCTGCTCAACGGCCATGATCAGGCAGCGCTCGAAGGAGTGTTCCCTGGCCTTCCGGCCGAACTGGTTGAGGCCGGAGCAGCCCGGTTTAACCTGGGGCTGCGCGTGGCCTGGTCGGTCAACGGCCGTTGGCGACCCCGCTACTGTTCCGCCTACGATCTGATCAGCTGCCAACCGGCCCTGCTGTTGGCGGCGATACGCAGGCGGTTGGAAAGGGAAACGGCCGTTCAGTTCCACCCCCTTGCCACATTATCCCAAACAGCTCCGGCAGCGGCCGGGCTGACTATCGAAGCCAATGGTCAGGGCAACCTGCCTGCGCCCAGCCCGGCGCTGCTGGTCGGGAGCAGTCGCCCCTACCAATGGCCTCACGGCCACCAGGTAAGCTGGCATATGCTGGTCATTGAGCCAGAGGAACCGGCTATCGCCCCCCGGCGTGGGGCCGTCGTTCTGCCCGTTATGACCGGTCAGTTCTACCTGGCGCTTTGGGGCACAGCCGCCGACCCGCCCCCACTGGACGAGAATGCCTTTTTAACGTATGCCCATTCCTTACCCAATCCAGACCTGGCGGAATTATTGGCGCAGGCGGAGCCATTGGCCGCCGTGTCACGCCTGTCCATCGCCAACTGGTCAGCCAGGTTGCCCACCACCGCCGACCGGGTGCATCTCCCGTTGCCCGGCTACCTGCCCAACCCTTTGCTGGGGCAGCCGGTGAGTCACGCGCTCGCTGTGCGGGCCTCGCTGATAAATTGCCTGGCCGAGGACCGGGAAAGCGCGGGGGTGTTGGGGACTGACAACGGCCGTTTCCAGCGCCGCCTGGCTCGTCATCTGGCCCACCACCTGCGTCCTGTTCACCAATTGGTCCAGGCTGAGGCGCGGCGCTGGACCGGCCGCCACCTGGGAGACAACGGCGACCTGACCCCCTATCTGGCGCGGGTGGTGGCAAGAAGCCTCCACAGCGCTTCGGTGCTAGAAACGCTCTACGCCGTGCAACAGGGATTGGCCCCACCCGCCCGCCTGTTTGAACCGGACATTGTTTTACAAACGATGGGCTAACGCTGGGCAAACGGCCGTTTTGCTACCCTGCCGCTGTTATCAATTACACATGATGGAAGACGGGGGATGGAGCAGAGATATTGCTTATTCATCCCCCGTCTTCCGTCTTTATCAGGAGACTGGCACATGCAACAAAGACAGACAACCCATTATTGGCCCATCTTATTCTTCTTGACCCTCTTCGTGTTCGGACTGGCTATCAGCAGACCGGGATACAGCAGCGTGGCTGCGTCAGCCGAGGCTGACCATACCATCTATCTCCCTTTAGCGGTTAAGCCGGGGACGCCGCCGCCAACACCGCCGCCGCCCGGCAACAGCGGTGAAGGGGCGCTTTTCCTGGACAAGACACGCCAGACCAACAGCGCCTACCTCAAGGTAGACGCCAGCGGTCGGATGCACCTCGCCTACGCCGCCTTCGGCCTGGATAGCAACAATGAGAGCGCCGCCTACTACCGCACTTGCCAACCAGCCACCACCGATTGCAGCCAGGCAGCCAACTGGTCGGGCATCGCCCTGAGCGATGACGTGCAGGAGGTGCAATTGCAGTTAACGGCCGTTGGTCAACCCCGCCTCTTACTCAAAACCGGCAGCGGGGGCGGCTACTTCCAATACGCCGCCTGCGACAACAACTGCGCCAGCGCCGCCAACTGGTCGCTGCTCAACGTCGCCTACCACGACGTGGTGGACATGAGCCTGTGGGATTACGGCCAGAACTATTTCGCCCTCGACGGGCAGGGGCGGCCCCGCTTTATCTACTTTGACAATCAGGGCAGCCAGCATTGGGGCAGCTATTACGTCTTTTGCGACAGCAATTGCACCAACCCGGCCAACTGGTACGAAACCCGGCTAGACCAGGGCGGCGATGCCAACTACGAAATGTTTGTCTACCCGTCGCTGGCGTTCACGGCGAGCGGCCAACCCCGTGTCGTCAGCTATATTTCGACACCGTTTGGCCCCAGCGTGGTCTACTACTTGCAGTGCAATCAGAACTGCGCCGACCCGGCCAACTGGGAGCGCGCCGCCCTGTTCGACCGGGGTTCCGGCCACGCCTTTTGGGCGCTGCGCCTGGACAGCGGCGGCCGGCCGCGCCTGGCTTTCTACCAGGGGGCGTTTGACGGCGGCGCCGGCGAGAAACTGTACTACGTCTGGTGTGACAACAACTGCCTGGACTTTAACAATTGGGGCGGCTATGACCTGGAACTGGATCGGGGCATCGGCCAGCACCCCGACCTGCTCATAGACGCCAACAACCGGCCCCATCTGGCTTTTCAATTCAACGGCACAACCGGACTGGTCTATGCCCGCTGCACGGACGACTGCCAGAGTGATGGCGCTGTCTGGCAGGCAGTTATCGCCGAGGAATCGAGCGTCCTGGATGCGGATTTCCCCATCGCGCCGCCGATTGGCTGTGGGGCTTCTTATTGGTACGGTGGCTACCGGCCGTCGTTGGCGCTGGATGGGGCGGGCAATCCGCGCATTGCCTATGACGCCGAACATCTCTATGGCGACGGTATCTGCGCCACCGACCGGGACTACAAAGCGGTTCGTCTCATCTATTTCAACCAATAATTGCCCACAATAATTCCCCACTAGCGCCTGGACCAAACGGGCAGGTAATCAGCCAAAGCAAAAACGGCCGTTCTTCTGGTGAAGAACGGCCGTTTTCACGTTAGTATGGCGGGGATGAGTAGAGACCAGCGGGGGGTCACTCTTTTTCTTGCTGCGCCAGATGCGCCTGATACGCTTTCCAACCTGGGCACCAGGTGGTGTGCCAGCGCCACAGCCGCGCCCAAAACGATTTAGGGTTGGTCTCAGCTTTTTGGCGCATGGCGCAGCTTTCGCAGGAAAAAGTCTCTTGTTTTGCGGGTTGTGGTTGAGCGCTCATGTCACTTCCTTTTGTATGTGAGCTTTGCTGGCGAGTTTGCTCGCCAACAAGCCCACAAACTAACAAACTGTATCATCATGACCGCTCTCTAATACGCGCCATTTCGTGAAAAGTTTCACAAAATCTGCCCGTCTGAGAGATCGCAGCAGTGCTGCGGAGGGCGCCAGGTTGCTCTCATGAGCCAATCTCTGCGCTACCGCACTATCTCTCTAAAAAATGGGGGGTCCTGGCCTCCACGACAAAGAGCAGTTCTTCCGGCGCGTAATAGGCGGAACCGGCGCAAGCAACGCAGTATGGCTGCCCATCCCGCAGTACTTCTCGCTCGTTGACGATCTCTTCGCCACAGGCGGCACAATTTACCCGCACCCCGGCGCGGCTGACAATCTGGCGCACCGGCGTTGTCAGGCGCACGGGTTGGATTGTTAGCAGTTCCGTGTCTGGCATTTTTTGGTAACCGGCCAGTTGGGCGAAATAGCGCTTCTTTTCCTCTGGGGCGTAGTGGATGGCTTTTTCCCGGATGTCGAGTTGGGCGGCAACGCGAACGGCCGTTTCCGTCCTCACGTCCACAAAGGTCGCCGCAATCTTGCCATAATCAGCCAGGCGCAGTGTGCGATGTCCCATTGTGCAGCCGGTTGCCACCTCCACCCCATCGGCAAAGCACCCGTCTGTTTCCACAAACACGAGCAGCCGTTTATCGCTGCGCGGCGCTTCCAGGCCAAGAGCGGCGACACCCGCCAGACCCATCCGCGCCCCTAACACCTGTCGTGGGCACAAATGTTTGTGCCGCGAGGCAGAAATCTCCAGAATTGTTTGCAAAGTTGTCATAAGTAATCCTTTGGTGGTCTACGTCTGTTCAGCGCGCTGTCGGTCAAAGCCACCAGGCAGCAGCGAAGCAAAGGGATTCTGCCGCCTCATTTCACAAATGGCGCAATAACGTTGGTCATCTCTGGCGAAAAAGTGGCTATGGCATCGCTCGCAAGACGTTAACGGTCCCGTCAGAAGAGTGGCTGGCATCTCGGTGGGGAAAAGCTGATCCCAGGAAGGATTGTGTTCGACGGTGATGGACTCAGGCATACAGACGTGGGCGCACAACTCGCAGCCGATGCAATTGGGCGCGGCAAAGGAGAGGCAGAACGTCTGGTTTTCTTCGGTGAAGCGCAGGGCGCCGGTGGGGCAGGCGCGGGCGCAAACGCCGCAGGCCGTGCAGGTGTTGCCATCTACCTCTATGGCCGCCAGCCCCAGATCGGTGAAAACGGGAGCGGGTAGCGTCGGGTCTGGCTGACCGAACTTCGCCAGGGCGGTTATGATGAAGCGATGGTTGGTTGAGGGGCGGGCAGCTTCATTGCCACCTTCCAACCAGGCGGGGATCGTGGGGGGCTGTTCTTTGTTCAGCCGAAATAGTTCGCGGCGCGAGAGTGGCGGGGTATCGGCCAGGCGGATAGCCCTTTTGACCAGGTTGGCGCTGTTGAGTGGGCCGGTGCAGCGAACGGACCCGGTATTGGGCCAGGTGTGGAGGAGCCGGGAAACGGCCGTTGCCTGCTTCTCAATTTCTCCATGCAGCCCGCCTAACGGACAATCGGCGCAGGCGTCTGTGCGCAAGACAATCTCGTCAAGCCCCAGGGCCAGGAGCGCCAGATGAGTTCCTGCGCCTAACCCAGCCAGACAACCCCGCGTCAGAAAAGCCGCATCTGCTTCCGGCAAGCCGCTTCCCTCGTTCGGGTGCAGCCCACAAACCAGTTCCAGGCGGCTACCTTTGATCCGCATCGCCTGCTTAAGCAACGGGATAATCTCGTCTGCGGCCTGGTAGGCTTGCGTTGGGCACACCGGCAAACAGGCCCGGCAACGCACGCAAGCCTCCTGATTGAACGACGGCGGCTTGCCCGGCTCAATGGCTCCCGTTGGGCATAGGGCAAAACAGGCGTCGCAGTCTGACAGCTTGTCGCGCCGGTGCAAGCAACGATCAGCATCCAGGCTGACGCCTGTAGGGCTGGCAGCAGCCTCCGCCAACTGCTCAATTAAGGCCAATAAGTTCACGCCAGCGCCCCCGCTGGTAATTCCGCCAGCGTCCGGTCACGTAGTTCTGTCAACATACCCGCAACCAATTTGGCAAGGCCGCGATAAAAATCAGTCTGCCCATGCTCCTCAACCAGGGCGCACCAGGCAAACGCCCATCTCAGCAAATGCTCCGCCAAGAATTGTCGTTGCGCTTGTAATAAGAAGTTAAATGCCTGCTGATCGTCCTGTTCTAATGCTGCCAAAGCGCGACCGGCCAGGTGAGCCAGAAAAGCGAATTCCAGGCCGATATGATCGTCCGGCTCGTGATATTGGTTGACTGCTTCGAGGCCAAAACGCTGATACCATAGGCGCACATCGAGAGTTTCTTGCTGGAAAGTCAGGCGCTCTTCACCAGAATGGACTGATTCCCAAAGCGGGGCCAACACCTTGCCCGGACCGATAAAAAGGCGGGTGTAGTCTGCCCGCAATTGGTCGAGCGCCTCGTCGGGCGCGGCGACTTGTTGCTCCCGGCTCCATTTTTGCAGCAGGGTTAACCCCTCTAGCACGGCCGGCTGCGCCTCAGCGAAGGGAGCTTCAGCAAAAAAATCTTCCTCGCTGACTATTGCCAACAAATCGCGGTCGGGATATGTATAAAGAAGTTTGCCCAGGAGACCGGTGAGCAGTAGTTCTCCGGTCAGGATCGAATGCCATTGTGGTCCGGCGGAACGGCCGTTGCTTTTCATCATCACACTCCTAAATATCCTGGTCTGGGTCGAACAGACCGGGATAGGTTAAATCCACCTTAAGTTCACGCAGATATTGGCCATCCGGCCGCACCTCAAACACGCTAGACGAGATACCAACCTCGACGTTCATTTTGCCCAGCAACCTGATCTGATCCACGTGAAACTCCAAATAATCATAATCCTCATTGCGCGCAAACTCTTTAACACGCTTTTGCCGCAACACCTTAAGAACCTTCGGGATGTCATCGCCATACACCTTAGCCGATTTCAAGAAATAATCCTTGTCCGAAAAATAATGCGTTGGGGGAACAGGTTGGCCGAGGTTTTGCTGATAGATTTGCCCGGTGTGCTTATTTTCCAGAGAGCAGTAATGGACGCCCATCGTCAACTGCTGGTCAATGGCAAAATCGAGCAGGTCCAGGCATTCTAGTTCGCTACGGGCGATAGGCAGGCCGCCAGCGTACCAGTAATTGTAGAGGATCTTATACGGCCGAGCCTTGAGTTTGAACCCTCTATCTCGGAAAGCACCTGCATTCAACAGCGGGAAGCAGAACTCCAACAAGTTAATGCTCGAAACGCCCAAACGGTCCAGCTCTAGCAAAACCTCTTTCATCGTCTCTAACGTACCGGGCAAAATGGGCATTTCCACCATAACGTGGGGAATATATTGTTTGGCCAGGGCAATACGCTCAAAGACAAAGCGATGGCCCTTAGCCAGATCGTGCATCCGGATGCTAAAGCGGATTTCATCCAGGCCCGCGTCTTTCAGCCGGGCCAAAATCTCGGCGTCGGCATAATCGCCGCAGGTGTAGAGCCGTTTGAACGCATCCGGGAAGTTGTCGCTGGCATATTGGTAGAAGGCGACAGCTTCCTCTTTGTGTAGGAGCGGTTCTCCGCCGGTAAGAGCCAGATGCCTGATTTTCTGCCCGGCTACCCGAACCTCAGCCAGCTCCCTGACGAGATCGCGCTGATGTTGGGTGAAGTGGTCGTAGTTTTCCTGATTTGGGTTGAAGCAGTAGTAGCAGTCGCGGTGGCACTTCAACGAGACGAAGAAAGTGGCGCTGCCAATGCCCAGTTGGCAAGCTTCGCAGGCAGGCGAAATCTGATTGACGTAGATGCTTTTGCCCTGGTTGCGAAAGATAGCCCCTTTTTCGCGCAAGGCAGCCATTTTCTCGGCCACCTGCTCCTGATAGCAGGCAGCATCAATTTCTACGCCTGCCGTCTCGAATTGGGCCATGAATTGATCGTAGATACCGACGTAGATTTTGGCATAGGACACAAAACTGGGATTTTTAATCTGTCGTAGGGTTTGTCGGTTTACATCTATGATCATGATTTTCACCTTTTTCGCTTAGATTTAGTTACTTTTGCGCAGCTTCCTCATTGTAGATGGCAATTTTGCATAGCAACAATGACATTGCACCCTGATGCGAGCGACAAACGTAACAAAAATTCAGGTGATCTGTCAGAAATTAAACTGGGGAGGCGGATCAAGCCACCTCCCCAGTATTAAGTTGAACCAATCAGCGCATCCTGATGTTGTTAGATGCCGATCCTGATATACGTCGCGTAGAAAAGATAGCGCCCCATCACTTCGGCCACAAAGACCAGGGCAAATGCAGAATAGGCCAAGTTACCTAGCAGCCGTTCACGCCCAGGTGTAACTGCGTTACGATATAAGAATAGGGCAATCACCCCCGCTCCTATGAAAGCCAATGCCAGCCTCACCCCAAACAGTAGACCATATTGCTCAACAAGCATACGGCCACTGGCTTGTGCTGCGGCCTCACCGGCCGACAAGCTGGCCACATGGAGGGGCATCATAATTAGAACAACCCCTAACAGCCCAATCGAAAGGAGGGCAATCCAGCGAATATTATCGCGCAGAAGCTGTGCCTGTGTTTGTAGATCAGCGTCACTTTTTCGTTGCAAGTAAGCATAGTTGGCCACAAAAGCAGCCCCAATCGCTAAACTGCCGAGCAAGAACGCCGTCGTATAGAAAGAAATAAGCGTAAATGGTGTATTCCAGGCGGGTTGTGCTTCCAGCATGTAAATTCTAGCCATAGCATACACTAGAACCAAACCGGTCACAGCGGCTAACAAGGCGACCACATTGCGTATGGTAAAGCTGCCTATGTTCCGCCACTGCATGATGGCAAAAATACCACCTAGAACGGCAAAGATAACACCCAACAGAATTTCCAAACTCAGCCAGGATCCTCCTAGATTGCTAATAGCCAGATATGCGTTCAGCGGGTTACCCAGGTGAAGCAATGAGGCAAACATTCCCAACAGGAGTACCGGCCCAATGGCCAACAGGGCGCGGTTACTGAGTTGGTTGGCTTCGGCCTCTCCAGCCTGACGCAATGCCACGAAGTGGACAATACCCAGGATAACAAAGGCACCCACGGACATTTGCGCCAGAATAGTAAAGGCGATCAACGACCAATCATGCATATTCATGACATTTCCTCCTTTGGCCCAATGATACGGCCGTTACCTGTGCCGCTTGGCCGGGAATCACGATGAGGGGTGATAACCAATGCGGGATCCGTAATGCGTGCGGCTGGTAACGGTTCAATGGCGGCCACATCACCATACTTGGCCCGCAGATCATCCAGTTCACCGAATTCCAGTGCTCGCATAGGGCAGGAGGCAGTACAGAACGGTTCCTCACCCTTTTCCAGCAGGTCAATACAGAAGTCACACTTGGTCATCTGGCCGACAGACTCATTATACTGGGGCGCACCGTAGGGGCAGGCCCACTCACAGTAGCGGCAGCCAATACACCGTTCAGCGTTAATCAGCACCACGCCATCCTCTTCCCGCTTGAAAATCGCCGATGAAGGACAGACGTGGGCACAGACGGGTTTGATGCAGTGCATACAAGCCGCCGAGATTGAGTAGGCAAAGACACCACTGGGAACCATCAAATTCTTGTCTTCCGGATCTGGAATCCAGGTGCCACCACCATATTGATGTACACGTCGCCAGTTAATACCTACCGGGAAAGCGTTTTTTGACTTACAGGCAATGACGCAGGCTTCACACCCGTTGCAGGCGCTGGCGTTAAAGTAAAAGGCTAATTGTTTCGCCATGTTATACCTCCCTTAAGGGTGACCGTTGGGGCCACTTAACGTCCGCTTGAAGATCGATGGGGCCGTTATATTTCTCAACCTGTACGTTACAGGTATTCCAACCCTGATGCCCCTGACCCGTGGGGATTGCACCATTAAGGATATTGGTTGAGCCGGCCTTATCAACGCCACTCTCTTCATCCACTTCGGCCCAGGCACCTTCACCTAACGTTACCACCCCTGGTCGCATCCGTTCGGTAACAAACACCGGTCGAATGACCGTCCCGTGGCGACTACGGATTAACACGGTGTCACCGGACTTCAAACCGCGTACCTGAGCATCCAGCGGACTCATCATGAATTCCTGCGGGAAACTCTCACGCAGCCAGGGCACGTTGTCAAAGATGGAGTGTGAACGCCGACGATAGTGAATAGTAAATAGTTGCAGCGGATAGTCACCCTTAACCTGGTTATTCCAGTCGCGGAAGGTATCCTCGTAACCCTCAATTGGCTTCTTATAAACCGGAATTGGTTCAATTTCATCAAAGCCAGAATTTTTGACGAAGTTGACGATGTCCTGGCAATGGATTTCCAGTTTACCGCTTGGCGTTGGCAACGGATTTTCTTCCGGATCATCGCGGAACGCCTTGTGGGCGATGTAGGTCAGATTGTCTCCTTTGCGGCGCGGAACCACGTAGACACCTTTTTCTTTGAATTCCTGGAGTGTGATGCGGCCACTCTGCGGCTCGCCAGTGACACCCATTTCGGCAATGTCAGCGGCCGTTATGGTCAGCAGCGGTTCGCGCTCGGAGCCGTCTTCCTTCATGACCCAGGCCCCAGCCAGTTGGTTGAACACCTGCTGTTCCAATGACACTGGTGTAATCAGGTCGGGGTCGAAACCAAGCCGACGGCCGATTTCAGCAGCAATCCAGTCATCATCACGGGCTTCAAAGATAGGTTCAGTGATCTGCCGTGCCCAGATCAGATGGCTCCGATTACCACGCAGCAACCCGGTCCGTTCCCATTGGGTGGTAACAGGCAGCACCAGGTCAGAGTATTTGGAGTTGCTGTTGTGGGTGAAGTTCAGCGTCATCACGAATTCCACCTCTCGGTGGGCAGCAATACCCTTGACCATGCCAACTTTCTGATTAAGGGCTGATCCACCGTCGTGCATGATCATCTGAATATTGATGTCGCGCATGTCCTGGTAGCCGGCCGTGTATTTACCTGTCAGAATAGCATCCCATAGTTCGTTGTTGTTAATGCGGGTCGGCACTTGTTCTGGTAGGTCGTCAATGCGCGGGACGCCACCACCCCCGCTACCGATGAGACCAGGGCCACCATCGGCCGTTTTCTCCCAGCAGCTTACGCCGGTCATACAGCCCGATTTACCGATATTACCGGTCATGGCGCCCAACGTCATAAACATTTGGGGCCAGGAATCGGTGTTATGGGTGCGGGCCGGCGCCCAGGCTGTGTGCAGCGCCACGCGGGGAGTGCGGGCGATCTCACGGGCCAGACGCCGGATTCGATGGGCGTTTATGCCACAAACTTTGGCGGCCCATTCAGGTGTTTTTGGTTCGCCATCCAGACGACCCATGACGTAATCAACAAAGTTATCATCAGGATTGGCCCCCTCCGGCATATGGTCTCGGTCAAAACCAACGGTGCAGCGGTAAAGGAAATCCCAGTCGATGAGTGGGTTGCTATCGGGATCATCTTCTTCGAGCAAGGTGTAGGCCATGCCCAAAGCCAGTGCGTGGTCTGTTGCCGGCCGTACTGGAACCCAATCGTCAGCCAAAATCATGGCCGAGTCGTTGTAGTAGGGATCGATAAAGATGAACTTGGCCCCAGCGCGCTTCGCTTCCAGGTAAAAGTACATATTGTTGCCCTGGGCGCTCCAGGCCGGATTGCCGCCCCAGATAACAATAAGGTCCGAGTTTTGCAGATCCATCCGGTCGTTATGGCTGGTAATGGAGAGACCATCGCCCAAACCGATCATAGGGCCAGTATAGAACCAGGTTCCCCAGGATGTGGTTCCCCAAGAGCGAGTAGCCCCGCCGGTTAGAGACATCATGCGGCTGAGCGTGCTGCCCAGTTCCATAATCGATTCACTGCCGTGGGTGTCGATGATGCGCTTGATTTCGCTGGCGGCAATATCTAACGCTTCATCCCAGGTGATGCGGATCCATTCGTCCCGGCCACGCAGATCTTTACGGCCGCCACCCGGTTCCCAATGCTTGCGCTTCATAGGGTATTTAAGCCGGTCAACGCCATAGACATTGTGCTGTTGAGAACGGCCGCGGGCGCAAGCACGAACTTGCAGCGTTTCCGATGTATCAACTCGAGTGTCGTCAGTTTTTACCCGTTGCACAATGCCGTCTACTACCTGCGCTTTTAGTACACACCGCTGTCCACCGCAGTTATGCCAGCAAGCAGC